>CANDJC010000019.1 GCA_947384955.1 uncultured Eubacterium sp.
CAGAAAACTTAGAACTTCCTGCTTTTTGGAAGCGGAACATCAGAAGGAAAAACTTTCTTTGTCCAGCGTCCCATTCATCACCGTCCCCCTCCATTCCAGACATCCCTTTCTTTCCATCATCCACTGTCCCCCCCCCCCCTTGCTGCCCTCTCTTATAATCATACCGCTTCTTCCCGCATCCACGCAAGCAGATTCTTCTCTTTTTCCTTACGAAATGCGCACACCGTAAACCCCGTCACTGCCCCAGCCGCCGCCACCGCTGTCAGCAGCATAAACCCGGCTGGAATCTGAAGCGCCAGCCGCCCAAACAGCGAACTCAAAACATAACGCATCCCGCAGATAAACACCGCAGATATTCCGCCAGCCGCCGCTGCCGCTTTTACAAATATCCCAAAGCATTCTATCATAAGCATGCGCATCATCTGCCTGCCCGTCATTCCCGCAGATAATAAAACCGCCAGTTCTTTCCTTCGCCCGCTCATCCGTCCTCCGATAGAATTGGCCAGATTCAGAAAACAGATTACCGAAGAAAGTGCCACAAAGCATGCCAGCAGAATATCCACAGCTGCCGCAATTGCTTCTCCCATTGTCTTTGCAGTGTCTGCGGTGCTTTTCCTGAAAAATGAAATTCCGCTTACGGACTGCAGATATTCTGTCAGTTTTTCACTGTCTTTTGCAAATGTAATGTGAAGCGATTCCGCAAGCATAAGAGACAGCTGCGCATAACCGAGCCTTTCCGCTAAGGCCTGCGCCGTCTGCTTTCCCATAATCAGCCAGGTATATTCTCCGCTGAGCGAAACATAGTCTTTCAGCGCCTCTGCGTCCGCATATCCTGCCACAGTAAATGTCTGCGGTTCATCTTCGTCTGTTTTGTTATTATACATCGAGACAGAAAATGTTTCCTTCTGATTTAATTCCGAAATATGCGCGATATCATAAAACAGGTATCTGTCCGGCTCTCCGCCTTCGAAACGTGTATTATCCGTGGAAAGCTCCGCCACATCTGCAATCAGGACAGCTGTTTTCGTTTTATCGGTTAAAAGACCCCTGTCTGCCCCGCATCGCTGCGCAATCTGATTTAACGCGGCATCATCAACCGCCAGAATGCATACACTGCCAGAAGTGTTTGTGAAATAGCTGTCTGTGATTTCTTTTTCTGTCATCTGCTTTCCTACAAACGCTTTTGCAATATCCATCCTTGCATCCAGATATTCCCGGCTGTAAAACGAATCCTGATATCCAATGTTTCCGCACCAGATTCCTGTATACCATTCCTTTATATCCAGCACCTTTTCGCTGCTTTCCAGTTCCTTTTTTATCTCCTGAAACCGCAGTCTGTTTCCCTGTGCGCCGCCCTCTTCGCTCATCTCCGCATGCGACAAATCTGACACAATGCCCTCATTTTCTTTTAGATTTGTTTCCATTAAATAAGTATTTCCCGTTTTTTTGTCCAGAATCATGTGTATGGTATCTGCTCCGAAAGCCGTCACTGTCAAAATGACCATGAAAACAATCAGGGAAATGCAGACGCTGCGGTTTTTCCTTCTCTGACGCCTGATGGATGCGAAGGCCAGCATTTTTTCTGCCCCGTGTTTCTGGCAGTCAAAGCGGCTGATGGGAAATGTTTTGTTTTTTCTTTTGCGGCTTTCATTCCCCCGGATGCTTTCCACCGCACCGATTTTTCCAATTTTTGCAGCGGGAAGGAGCACGGAAAGCAGTACGGTCAGCACGCTTGCCAGAACCGCTGCCGCAAGTCCTTTCCAGGAGATTTGAAGCGTTATGGGGATATTTTCTGTCAGAAAACCATCTGCTGATATAAATTTTTCCAAAAACGGCTTTAACATGACCATCCCGCCGTAAATGACGGCAAACCCCGTAAGTATTCCGGCGGGTATCGCAAAAAACAGCAGGCAGAACGCCTCATAATAAATACTGCTGCGCCGCTGCTTTGCCGTCGCGCCGACAGATGACAGCAGTCCCAGATACATGCACCGCTCCTGAAAGGATAACTGAAATACATTATAAATCAGTATCACAGATGCCGACGCAGTCAGCACAACGAAAAACACCGTCATCAGCATTACCATCCGGTTCATTGTACTGTCAGAAGAATTTCCTTCAAATGCCATATAATAGTCATTGGCGTCCACCTGTTCGCTTCCTGCAATTTCCTCCAGCTGCGGAGCAATCACCGCCGGGGCATGTTCGAAGTCAATCAGCATCGTAAGATTTCTGATATCTTTATCTGTAAGCGTATCCGCATCCAGCAGCGTCAGCGCCGTATACCCCGCCCCGTCCTGTTTTTCCGAAACCGGTATCTCCATAAACCCGGTTACTGTATACACATCACTCTTTCCTGTCATCTCTTTATTCATCCGAAAATCCTGATTCGGCTCAAAATAAGGAAACTGTTCCGGCGCCTCCACGGTCTGTCCCGGTGAAATTTCCAGAAAATTGTAATTCGGAAATACGATTTTTTCGGTTTTTTCTTTTGTATTTTTCCTAAGTCCGGTAATTGTCCGATGAAAAAATTCTGCTTCTATCGTATCTCCAATCTGAATCCCGGAGCCGTCCGTAAGACACGCGCTGCTTAAAATTATTTCATGAGGATTCTGCGGCAGGCGGCCCTCTGTCAGCTTTACCCGGTACCAGTCAAAGCATTTTTCCCCGTAGGCTTTGACATTCAGATACGGCCGTTTTTCATTCGCTGTCTGCGCAAACTCTGTCATGCCCAGAACTGCCGACTGCTCCATTTCCTTAATATAACCCAGATTTTCAATCTGTTCCTTTATTCTGCCATCCGCCTCATACACTGCATAATGCCATTTTCCTTCCCGTACAGAAGCCGCCTCCTTCAAAAATGCGACCGCCGTATCCTTTCCGACAAATACGCAGGTCATTAAAAGCACCATAAATACAATGCCCGCATACGTGGTAAACGTTCTTTTTTTATGAAACATCATATACTGATACGTAACATAATGCACAATATTTACTTTCCCTGCAAATCCTTTTTTTCTCATACGCCGCCTCCCAGTACCCGGATACGCTCGTCTAACGTAATGTGCCCGTCTTCCATATAAAGCATGCGGTCTGCCTGGACTGCGATGCTTTCATCATGTGTAATCAGAATCAGCGTCTGCTTCTGTTTCTGATTGGATTCCTTTAAGATTCTGATAATTTCCGCGCCGTTTTTCCGGTCCAGGTTTCCTGTAGGCTCATCCGCTAACAGAATTGCCGGATGATTAAACAAAGCCCTCCCAATCGATACCCGCTGCTGCTGCCCTCCGGAAAGCTGGCCCGGCAGATGATTCCTGCGGTTTGAAAGCCCCATCTGCTCTACAATAAAATCCAGCCTCTCCTGATTCATTTTCCTTCCGTCCAGTAAATGCGGCAGTACAATATTTTCATCTACATTTAATACCGGCAGAAGGTTATAAAACTGATATACCAGCCCAATCTGGCGTCTTCTGAAAATCGCCAGCCTGTCCTGCGAAAGAGCGTGAATATCCGTATCCCCTATCAAGACCCGGCCTCCTGACGGCCTGTCTACGCCTCCTATCATATGCAGCAGCGTAGACTTACCGCTTCCAGACGGCCCGACAATCGAGACAAACTCCCCCTTTTCCACTTCAAAAGAGACATCGTCAAGCGCTTTTACACAATTATCCCCGTCTCCATATATTTTTGTAAGATGCTCACAGCGTAATATGTTCATGGCTTTTCCTTTCTTTCTGCTTTTTTGCAGCAGTTTCTGATAACCTGTCAGACTGCTTCGTTTCTGTAAAGCAAGGTAACTGCTTCAAGTATATGCTAACAAAGATATATGACTCCTGCGTGAAAATGTAAGTGACAGTTTTGTCATTTAAAAACCTATTTGCTTTTCTGCATATTTTGAGCTAAAATAAACTATACCATTTCAGGAGGAAAATAATCATGAAAAAAATCCGCTGTATTTTGTTTTGTCTGCTGCCTGTTATTATTACGATTGTGTTACAGATACTCACCAGTATTCCTGTCTGCGGGATTACTGTGATTGCTGCTGTTTTAAAAAATTACCACCGCAAAATGCCGCTCAGTGAAGCACTCAATGACCTTTTATCCCTCTGGTCTTCCAGTTCTTTTATTATCGGGGTATCTATGATTTATGCCATCGCAGCCCTTGTCCTATTCGGTTTCTGGTACCGGAAAAAAATAGCTGCGGACCAGGAGCTGGTTCCCGTTAAATATGCATTTAATATCCAGATTGTTTCGTCGCTGTTTCTGCTTGCAGTCGGACTTCAGTATGTCGTTCAGTATCTGATGAGTTTTATCGGCGCACTCCGCCCGGACTGGATGCAGGCTTATGCGGACTTATCTGATTCCGCTGGATTTGGCTCCATGTCGCCGCTGATGCTTCTGTATTCCTGCATCATTGCACCTGTTTCAGAAGAACTGATTTTCCGCGGAGTAACTCTTGGTTATGCAAAAAAATCCCTGTCCGCGGCCGCAGCTGTCTGCCTGCAGGCTGTTTTATTTGGTGTGTTTCATATGAATATTATTCAGGGGATTTATGCCGCCTTTCTGGGACTCTTTTTAGGATATATCTGCGAGGCTGGCGGAACGATTGCGGTTTCTATGCTGTTTCATGCTTTTTTTAATCTGTGCGGGTCGTTGTTTAATCCGTATATGTATTACCATATGGAACAGCCGTTCTTTTTTATGCTCTGGCTGACTGTGGGAGTGCTGCTGACGTATGCGGGTATTTTTTTGTTTCAGAGCGGGACGGAGATGAGGGATGAGAGGGACTGAGGGATGAACTGGGGGGGGTGGGGGATTGGCTGAATGGACGCCGGATGGAGCAATTTTTTCCCTGGTATGTTCCGCTTCCAAAAAGCAGGCAGTTCTAAGTTTTCTGCATTCAGGCTGTGGCTGCGGACGGACCGGCGCCTGATGCCCTGGCGTTTCTGGCTGCTGTAAGCAGTGGCATTGGCAGGCGCCTTTTGGGGACTTCAGGGTTTTATCGGGTGGTAGGACGTGAGTCCCCAAATCCTGGGTATTGAGCAGAAAACTAAGAACTGCCAGCTTTTTTCCAGAGTCACATACCAGGGAAAAAATTGCTCCATCCGGCTGATTTTGACTGAATTTACGTTTAGGATGATTTGCAGCATTTTGATAGTTTTGATGCTTTTCATATAATGCTTTTGATGCTATTATACTATTGATACTTTTATGGTTTTGAGGTTTTGAGTTTTTGTTTTTTTGTTTTTTTGTTTTTGGAAACAATCGACACTGCTTTAACACTAAATAGCTGTCGCTGGGAGGTTAATTTTACCCACTGTATACATTTGCAGCTAAATCATTTTTTACTATGCGGCTTTACTAATTTATTTAACATACAGCCAGCACTAAAACGTAAATTCATCCACTGTCAGCCGGAGGGAGGAGATGTTTCCTTTCTGATGTGACTTTTGCGGAAAGCTGGAAGTTCTTAACTTTCTGCCCAGTACCCAGGATTTGGGGACTCACGTCCTACCGCCCGATAAAACCCTGAAGTCCCCAAAAGGCGCCTGCCAGTGCCACTGCTTACAGCAGCCAGCAGCGCCAGGGCATCAGGCGCCGGTCCGTCCGTCTGCATAATCCCTGACGCAGAAAGTTTAGAACTTCCAGTTTTCCGCAAACGGAACATCAGAAAGGAAACATCTCCTCCCTCCGGCGTCCGTCATTCACACACCCTTCCCCTGCACAGCCAGCATTTCCCCTCCCCTGCACAGTTCGTAATCCCCCTTGCACAGTCCGCATTCCCCAAATGTCATGAATAGCCCCCAAACTCCCCCGCAAAACTGTTAAGCATTTCCCAAAATCTTCCGATAAACTACTTAGTACAAGGATTGTAACAGCATGTCACGAAAACCACGGACGGTATGTAATTTAGGCATCCAGCTTAAATTGTATGCCGTTTTTTGTGTACATCCGGATACATCCCCTTTCATTCCAGCTGTTTATTATTAAGGAGGTTTGAGTTTATGATTATTCAGTCAAGCGCTGTAAAAATGAATTCCCAGAGAAATTACCGCTCCATATCAGCGATGAGCGGAGCCCTTGGCACAAGATTTTTAGGAAGCCTTTCCCGTTCTGCCGCTTCTTCTGCCCGCAGCACACAGAAAAAAAATAAAGACAGCGGACAAAAGCAGGAGAACCTGACGAATTCAGATGATGATTTGATGGCACGTTTTTCCCAGAGCCGCAGCATCCGCGCGGCCGGTCTGGAAAGCAGCCGGAGTCTCAGGTCTTTGCACAAAATCCGCAGACAGTCGATTGGTTATATGCTGCATCAGATGTTTTGGGGAAGCCGCAATGTGGTCAGGGATATGGACCCTCTGTCTGCGCTGCTTTCCGATTATTCCTCTTTTTCATCTAACAGTATGTTTCAGGCATCTGCCTCTCAAAAATACTATGAAGCGGAGCAGACCAGCTTTGCCACGCAGGGAACTGTCGTAACTGCTTCTGGCAGGGAAATTTCGTTTAACGTAGAAGTGGAGATGTCAAGGGCTTTTTATGAAGAGACTTCTGCCGTCATTGATATGAGCGCGGTGAAGCTGACAGATCCTCTTGTGATTAATTTAGACACTGAAACTGCCTCGGTATCTGACCAGAAATTCTATTTTGACCTGGATGCAGACGGGCATCAGGAACAGATTTCCCAGCTCGGTGCCGGAAGCGGTTTTCTGGCTCTGGATAAAAACGGCGACGGTATCATTAACGATGGCAGCGAGCTGTTTGGCACTGCAAGCGGCAATGGTTTTGCGAACCTGGCGAAATATGACCAGGATGGAAATGGCTGGATTGATGAAGCGGATGAAATATTTGATAAGCTTTTAATCTGGCAGAAGGATGAAAATGGCAAAGACATCCTGCGCGGGCTCGGCGCTGCCGGAGTCGGTGCTATTTACCTTGGAAATATTAATACGCAGTTTTCACTAAATTCTGCATCGGATAATAAAACAAATGCCATGATAAGACAGACCGGGACATTCCTTTATGAAAACGGAACAGCCGGGACTATGCAGCAGATTGACCTGGCTCAGTAACATCAGGGGGAAAACAAAAAGATGCTTCGTAAGAATCCTGAAAATTCACAGGACAGACCAAAACAGATTCGCCTGGAATATGCGTATGCCAGTCAGTTTACTTATGCAGACTGGCTGGATTATTTTAAAAAGAATGACAGACAGCGGCTGGAAATTTCTTTTGCGGGGGATATACTGACTGCCCGGGAACAAAAAATTATATTTCCGTCTGTCTGTTATTTCCAGCGCGGGGAACGCTCTAACGGTATGCATCTGCTAAATGCAGCGGACTGTTTTGCCAGAAGCAGCAGTCAGGCTGTTTATAAAGACTGTATCCGGTATTTTGTGAAAGAAGAAAACGTACATTCGGCATATTTGAAAACCTATATGGAGCATTATCATGTCCGCGAAAAGAATGTGGTGATTCTGGATTCTATATTCCGTTATCTTAGGAAACTGTTCGGGCTGCGGTGCGAGGTTATGGTACTTGTGACTGCTGAGATGATTGCGCTTTCTTATTACGATGCACTGATGCATGCTTCCGGTTCAAAGGCTTTAAAAAGTATCTGCAGGCAGATGCTTCAGGATGAAACTGCGCATATTTTGTTTCAGTCGTATACGCTTTCTTATTTTCCGAAAAGTATCTGGATGGATTTTTTCAGAATCATTCTGATGGAAGCTGCATCTGCCGCGGTTTGGGCTGCCTGCCACAAGGTATTTCTGGCTGGCGGCTGGACACTGAAACGTTTTTTAAGAGCAAATCTTGGCTGTTTAAAACGGTCCATTGCTTTATCAAATGCAGTTTCCGTTTCATGAAGCGCAGGGGAAGAGACACTGTCAAAAAACTCACTCTGGCTGCTTATTCGGCAGGCCACAGTGAGTTTTTTATCCAGCTTTGTCTTACTTTTTCAGTTTTATTTAATAATTATCTAAATATTTAGAAATTTTATCCAGATTTCATTATTTATAGTTTACAATCTTTCCAAAATCGGCCTTTAAGCTTGCACCGCCAACAAGGCCGCCGTCGATATCCGGTTTTCCGAATAATTCAGCTGCATTTGCTGCATTGACAGAGCCGCCGTACTGAATGCGTACAGCGTCTGCGGTTGCCTGGTCATACATTTCTGCAATGCATGCGCGGATTGCGCCGCAGACTTCCTGTGCCTGCTCAGAGGTAGCTGTCTTTCCTGTGCCGATTGCCCAGATTGGCTCATAAGCTATGACAAGGGATGCCACTTGCTCAGCGGTAACATCTTTTAAGTCAGATTTAATCTGCATGCGAATCCAGTCAAGCGTAATGCCCATTTCTCTCTGCTCTAATGTCTCGCCGCAGCACAGAATCGGTGTCAGATTGTTTTCAAGCGCCTTCTTTACTTTTTTATTTAACATTTCATCGCATTCTTTGAAATAATCACGTCTCTCTGAATGGCCGATGATAACGTATTTTACTCCTGCATCGACTAACATTTCTGCAGAAATTTCGCCTGTGTATGCGCCCTTATCTTCATAGTACATATTTTCAGCGCCGACGGACACATTGGTTCCTTTTACTGCTTCTATAACCGGTATAATATCAATTGCCGGAACACAGTATACGACTTCTACATCATCGCTTGCTACAAGCGGTTTTAATTCTTCTGCTAATTTCACAGCCTGGCTCGGCGTCATATTCATTTTCCAGTTGCCGGCTACAATTTTCTTTCTTGCCATGATAAACTCCCTCTTATGATTTTTTTACAATTATTTATCATTTGCTGCTGCTACGCCCGGCAGTTCTTTTCCTTCTAAGAATTCCAGGGAAGCGCCGCCGCCTGTAGAAATATGGGACATCTTATCGCCAAAGCCTAATGTATTTACAGCTGCAGCAGAATCGCCGCCGCCGATAATGGTTGTTGCATCTGTTTCAGCCAGAGCTTTTGCTACCGCAATCGTGCCTTCTGCTAATGTCGGATTTTCAAATACGCCCATCGGTCCGTTCCATACGACTGTCTTAGCAGATTTTACAGCTTCTGCAAATAATGCCTGTGTCTTAGGTCCGATATCGCATCCCTGTCTGTCAGCCGGCATTGCATTGGAATCGCAGATTTCTGTTTCTACTGCGGCATCAATCGGGTTCGGGAATTCTTTGATGGTAACAGCGTCAACCGGAAGCAGTAATTTCTTTCCGAGTTTTTCTGCCTTGGCAATCATTTCCTTACAGTAATCTACTTTAGAATCGTCTACTAAAGAGGTACCGATTTCATAGCCCTGTGCTTTTAAGAATGTATAAGCCATGCCGCCGCCGATAATGAGCGTATCGCATTTCTCCAAAAGGTTATCAATCACATTCAGCTTGTCTGCTACTTTTGCGCCGCCTAAAATTGCTACAAACGGGCGAACCGGATTTTCTACTGCGTTTCCTAAGAAATCAATTTCTTTCTGCATTAAATAGCCTACAACAGCTGTATCTGCTAACTGTGCCACGCCTACGTTTGAGCAGTGTGCCCTGTGAGCCGTGCCAAATGCATCATTTACAAATACGTCGCATAAAGAAGCGAGGTCTTTGCTGAATTCTTCGCCGTTTTTGGTTTCTTCTTTGCGGTAACGGGTATTTTCCAGTAAAATAACATCTCCGTCTTTCATGGCTTCTACTGCAGCCTTTGCATTTGCGCCGACTACTTCATTGTCTGCTGCAAATTTTACTTCCTGGCCTAATAACTCAGAAAGTCTCTTAGCTACCGGTGCAAGAGATAATTCCGGCTTCGGCTCTCCCTTCGGCTTGCCAAGATGAGAGCAGAGTATTACTTTTCCGCCGTCTGCAATCAGTTTTTTAATTGTAGGAAGCGCTGCCACTAAACGATTTTCATCTGTAATTTTGCCTTCTTTTAAAGGTACGTTAAAATCGCATCTGCAAAGAACTTTCTTTCCAGCTACGCTGATGTCATCTACGGACTTTTTATTTAAACCCATTTGTCTTTTCCTCCAGATTTCATTGATGAATAACAAGGGCCCGGTCCTTACGGCCGGACCCTTTGTGAGTCTTTACTGCTAAAATTATGCTAACTCTGAGAAGTACTTGATTGTACGAACCATCTGGGATGTATAAGAATTTTCATTATCATACCAGGAAACTACCTGTACTTCATACTGGTCATCGGAAACTTTGCTTACCATTGTCTGTGTAGCATCAAACAGAGAACCATATCTCATGCCTACGATATCAGAAGATACGATTTCATCTTCGTTGTAGCCGAATGATTCGTTTGCTGCTGCTTTCATAGCTGCGTTGATGCCTTCAACTGTAACGTCTGCTTTGTTTACAACTGCTGTCAGAATCGTTGTGGAACCTGTTGGTGTCGGAACACGCTGTGCAGAACCAATCAGTTTGCCGTTTAATTCAGGAATAACAAGTCCGATTGCTTTTGCAGCACCTGTAGAGTTTGGAACAATGTTTACTGCTGCTGCACGGGAACGTCTTAAATCGCCTTTTCTCTGCGGGCCGTCAAGAGTCATCTGGTCGCCTGTGTAAGCATGGATCGTTACCATGATACCAGACTGAACAGGAGCATACTTATTCAGTGCATCAGCCATTGGAGCTAAGCAGTTTGTTGTACAGGAAGCTGCTGAAATGATTGTGTCAGAAGCTTTTAATGTCTCATGGTTTGTATTGAATACGATTGTAGGAAGGTCATTGCCTGCAGGTGCAGAAATAACAACTTTGCGTGCGCCGGCATCGATATGAGCCTGTGCTTTTGCCTTGCTTGTGTAGAACCCTGAGCACTCTAATACAACGTCAACCTTTAAGTCACCCCATGGGCAGTTCTTTGCATCCGGGAATGCGTAAATCTTGATTTCTTTGCCGTCAACTGTGATGGAATCTTCGCCAGCAGATACTTTGTCAGCCAGTTCGTATTTGCCCTGTGAAGAATCATACTTTAACAGATGTGCTAACATCTTAGGGCTTGTCAGGTCGTTGATTGCTACTACTTCATACCCTTCTGCTCCGAACATCTGTCTGAATGCAAGACGGCCGATACGGCCAAAACCATTGATTGCTACTCTTACTGCCATGTTTGATTTCCTCCTAAACATATTTTAAAATATTTTATCTCTTTGGGAAATATACCCAAGCTATTACCTATTTTAACCAATCTTTTGTAAAATTTCAAGTAGCATTCTGCACTTTATTAAAAAAATTTTTAGAAATTAATAACAGCCCTTGCTGTATCTCCTATTCTTTCATCATATCAAGTTCTGTTAAATTAACACCAGATGAATTTAAAATGACCTTTAACCCGACGTATCTGATTCTCATTGTTTTATATGCGGGTGAGTCTTTTCCTGCCAGCAGCATATATTGCTGTAACCTTGTAAATTCCTCTATATTTTTCTGCATCATTTCTTTATCTGAAGCTGAATCTGACATCCACTCACCTGTCTTTCTATCATCTGTAATTGATTGTTACAGCTTTATCATACCAGATTATAGAAAATGTGTAAAGCCTTGCGGCAGCAAAAGTATCCCTTGCAAATCCCAGAAGTCCCCTCTATAATAAATACACGATGATAAGAAGTTTCGCCTGCTTTCTTCATCACCCTGCAGACTGAACTCTCCTCCCCTCCCCAAAAAAAGAAAGGAGTTCCTCGGGCGTTTGACAGTTAAATTGGAATAAAATCTCTACATGGTTATCCCGTTCAGGAAATTTTCCATGTCATGGCTCCGGCTGTTTCCGGTCTCCTCCGTGTTCTTCCTCAGGCAGCGGCACAGGTGCACATTGCACTCCCCGCTGCCGGTCCCGAAATGATACATGGACATTTCATGATCGCAGGCAAGCCCCCCCGCAAAGTTATAGTTTTTCCTATAAAACCTGTAAAAATCAGCTGCCATCCTAATAGGTATAAATATATTTGACATGATAGAAGATTCGTAAGCACTTTATAATTTAACAAAAGCAAAAGCTATAAAAGCTTTTGCTTTGTGATCATTTTTCCAAATATGCGTTTATTGTTTAAAAAATCTATTTTGTAACTATCTGCGCCATGTTAATATTTTTTGATATGGCTCATATCCTTTTTTAGAAAAAGAATGTGAGGACATAGCACTATAAGCTTGGAAATTGAATGGATTCTTTGGAACTTCCACAATTGCAGAACAATTTTGTATGTTGCCTGAACCTGAAAGTGAGCGAACATCTTCATCTATTAATTTACCGCTTTCATAATACGCTGCACATGTAGTAGATATTCTATCCAT
The DNA here is from genome assembly GCA_947384955.1 of uncultured Eubacterium sp. Classification (GTDB taxonomy): domain Bacteria; phylum Bacillota; class Clostridia; order Lachnospirales; family Lachnospiraceae; genus Eubacterium_J. The sequence goes on from CANDJC010000019.1 coordinate 12,283, forward strand.
AAGCACATTATACGCAGTAGAAGATGCCCAGATATACGTATAGCCGTTATATGCTCTTAACCAAATTTCATACTTTACATCATTATCCGAATATGGAAGAATACCATCAGCTGTATTTTCTTTCTGCAGCGTTCCTGTTTCATGGTATAATTCTTCATCTAATATTAATTCTTTTGTACTTTCATCAGATGGGCTTAGCATGTTTTTTCATAAATTTATCTCCCTTCAAGTTTGATACGGAATGCTGCGTTTACCATAGCAGCCGGTCTGGATTCAAATGGAAGCTCGAACGCAAACATCTGATAAACAGCATCCTCTTTTATATTTGGAAAAATGATTTCATCATAACTGTTCCGGTCAGGAACCGAAGTATAACAGCGTACCAGCTGTCCTTTTGAAATTTCTGTCTGTTTCCAGCCGCAAAAAGCCACTACTGCATATGCTTGTGCTTCTTCTCTCATGCCTCCTAAACACAGACACGCACGGCTGCCTGCTTTCGCAGAATCAAATACCCGCAAATCTTTACTGCTTTTCACGAGCTGAAACCCAGTATTTCCATCATGCTTTAATTCTCCCAGTTTATCTGTATCTGTCTGCTCATACACATGAGGAAAACGCTTGCCGCCACTTTTATCTTCCATCCGATAACTGCCGGTGAATACTCCCCGCGTTGCCATAAAATTGTTCCATCCAGAATCACTGTCCATTGAAAAATCTTTCGCATCAGGTTCTGGAACAATCAGATATTCCCATTCGTATGCGTCATCATCAGCCGGAAATTCTATTTGAATTATGGCTCTCTCCTCGTCTGTTAAGGAAAACCGGTAACAGTCAAATTGTTCATTTTGAACTGTAAATTTTTTTTGGACGAAATCCGCCATAATAATCAGCCCGTAGTTCATGGTCCCCGCCGTATTTTGCTGAAACTCAATCTGACCTTTGATACTGCCATTTTCACATTCTATAATACTGCCGGTATCAAACAGCGTTCCATCCTCTGCGTGAAAACCATGAGACGCATATCCTTCTGCTAATGTAATCGTTCCATCCTCATTCAGTTCCGGCTGCTGTGCCGTTTCTCTATCCTCACGGTCTGTCTGTTCAACAGCATTTTTGTCTTGCATTTTTTCAGAACATGCAGAAAAAACCGCCGTCAGTATCAGTACCGCTGTGATACAGATGACTCCCCTTTTATTCATATTTTCACCTCACGGCTCTTCCTTTCATCATGCTGCTTCTTCCTCAAAAACAGCACCTCACTGCTATTTACAACAGCTTTCTTAATTCCTCTGCCTCTTTTTCCGATAATTTTCCGTCACCGATAAAAGCTGACACAAAGCGTGTAAAAGAATTTTCATAGCATTCTGCTACCATTTTTTTCGTCCAGTTATGAATATGCTGTTCCTTTGTACACAAAGCATAATACAGATTATAAGACGACATGCTCTTATCTGCCCCGACCAGACCCATTTTTTGCAGGCCAAGCAGAAATGTATTTAACGTCTGCACTTTCCAGGACTTTTTCCACTCTGTCCTGGCAATATCCATAATGTCCCTGAATGGCATCGGCTCTTCTGCTGCCCACAGCAGTTCCATAATCTGCAGTTCTGTATTCGTTAAACCATAATTTTTTTTCATCTGTCTCTTTCCTTTCCATAAATATTAATGCGGGCAGGGCTTGTAAGTAACAGTGCTCTTCAGCCCAATTATCTTCACATCAGAACACCTGAAACATATCAGTGCGTCATAACTTTTTATCACACACCCGCCTTTCCCGTCTTTTTTATGCTCGTTCAAAGTGCCGCGTCTGGAAAAATCATGCACACATACTATTCTGCTATTTTTATCAGAACTGCTTATATCATAAATATTTCCAGTTCCGTCCATGAAAAAATAATCAGATGGCAGTTTCTGCTCTGCCTCTGCCGGCTCCGATACAAGCCAGAATTTTGCACCGGGATTCTGCTCTATAGGGCCAGAAATGGTATTCGGCGGATTATAAGCAAGAGCTGTCATTCCTCCAGACATAACTATCAGAACTGTCATAATAAATGCTAAAACTGTTTTCTGCTTCTTATATGTTTTCATTTCCAAAATCCTCCTTTTATACGCATTTTTGTTTCTGCTTCCTGCCATGCCCGCAAAAAACTTTTCCTTACCAGCATATTCATTTTTTGCAGCAAGCGTTAAAATCAAATCGCTGTATTTCCTGCGCTCATTTTCTCCCTTCCCCCTGATAACGATGCTGTCACAATACATCTCACTTATAACAGAGAGTTCACGAAACAAGGCATACACCAAAGGATTATACCAGTGAACTGCCATCACCAGCAGTCCAGTATACTTTATGAGCAGATCGTTATGTTTTATATGAATCAGTTCATGCCGAAACATATATTCATAATCATCCGCCCTCATCTCATTCCGCCATACCGGAAATAACAGAACAGACGATACTGCCCCGCTTGCCATTGGCGATTTACAATACTCGGAATAAATCAGCTTCACATCTTTTTTTATGCCTGTTTCTTTTTTTACCTTTCTAAAAAGCTCCAGTTCCCAGTCAGCCGGCTTTTCAGAGGCTGTGCCGCACACAGTTTTCCATTTCCAATACTGAATCATCCTCCTTTGCATTATGACAAGCGAAACTGTTCCAATAAAAAACCCCGTTAACAGCATACGCCTGACATCTGACGAAATTTCTATAAAATCACTGCCCTTGATAATTATATATTCCATATCCACAATATCTGGCAGATATCCTGCATTTTTCCACGCTTCAGGAAAAAAGAAACGGATACCCTCTATGATTGGATATTTACATACTGGCACTGGCAGCAGATAAAATGCTAATGCAGTCTTTAATATGCCGTATCTTTGTTTCAGTGAAAAATATCTATTCGTAACCGGATAAGTAAATATATACAAAATAAAAACGATACTTCCTTCCAGTGACATTATGAACAGTAAATTTGAAAACATATCCGTTATCTCCAGTTCTTCCGTGCCAGACCGGAGTAAATTTTCTGTATGTCTGGCTGCTTCCAGAACATTTAAGTATTATTTATTATTCTTTATTAGTTTTTTCTAATATATTCTAAAAACAGTATACAGCTGCTTTGACAGCTTGTCAAGCATTTTTTTATATATGTAATTTCATATGCCCAGGCTGAGTAACAGTTCAGACAGCCTCCGATTTCCATAACAAGTGCACCATAACATAAATAACTGGTCATCTTGCGCCGGATAAATCTTCGAAAGTGCAAAACAAAAAAGAGACCTTGCAAATCCCAGAAGTCCCTTCTATAATAAATACACGATGATAAGAAGTTTCGTCTGCTTCCATCATCCCCCTGCAGACGAAGCTCTCCCCTCACAAAAAGAAAGGAGTTCCTCTATGTACTGGGACACACACATGCACTGCAGCTTCTCCGGCGACAGCAAAAGCTCCCCGGATTCCATGATTCAGTCCGCTGTTTCCAAAGGGCTTTACGGCATCTGCTTTACGGACCACATGGACTACGATTATCCGGCCCGGCCGCAGGAGCCGGTCACATTTGAATTTGAGCCTGCCTGTTATGAACGCGCCATGCTCGCCCTGCAGGAAAGCTATGCGGGGCGCATCCGCATTCTGCGCGGAATTGAATTAGGCCTCCAGCCTCACCTTGCTCAAAGGCATACGGAATTACTGGAAGCCTATTCCTATGATTTTGTCATTGCTTCTTCCCATGTTGTACACGGAAAAGACCCGTATTATGCGGATTATTATGAAGGACGCAGCGAGGATGCGGCTTATCTGGAATATTTTGAATCGATTCTGGAAAACATCTGTGCGTTTCATGACTTTGACGTTTACGGGCATATCGATTATGTCGTGCGATACGGCCCGGATAAAAATAAATATTACTCTTATGAAAAATACAGCGATGTGATTGACGAGATTTTGAAAAAACTGATTTCGCTTGGAAAGGGAATCGAGCTGAATACGGCCGGATTCAAATACGGGCTCGGACATCCGAATCCATGTGAAGAGATTTTAAAACGATACCGCGGGCTGGGCGGAGAGATACTGACCATCGGAGCCGACGCGCATGAACCGCAGCATGTGGCTTATGCATTCGACACTCTGCCGCAGCTTTTGTGCGCCTGCGGGTTTTCTCATTACACAGTATTTGAAAACCGCAGGCCGCAGTTTCTGCCTGTCAGCTGATAAGCCGGCTCACTGTGGCTGCACTTTTTCAAAGCTGGCCTTTGCATCATCCGTGCACAGGCCAGCCTTAACGTTTCTTCCTGCAATGATTTTAAAATGCATCTGCCATGTCAGTCATCCATATCTGCTAACAGCTTCTCGACGGAAGACAGCTTTACGCAGAGCACGAACAGCTTCGCCGCCTCTGTCATTTCTTCCGGTGTCGGGAAGGAAGGCGCAATGCGGATATTGGAGTCCTGCGGGTCCCTGCCGTAAGGATACGTTGCCCCTGCTTCGGTTAAAACCATGCCAAGCTGTCTGCATTTTGCCACAATGTCTTTCGCGCATCCCGGCAGGGATTCGAATGAAATAAAGTATCCGCCTTTTGGCTTTGTCCATGTGCCGATGCCGGTTCCTGCGAGTTCGGATTCTAAGATAGTTAATACGGCTTCAAATTTCGGGCGCAGAATTTCTGCATGCTTTTTCATATGGGCTTTTAAGCTGTCCATGTCTTTTAAATATCTGGAATGGCGCAGCTGGTTGATTTTATCGTGTCCGATAATCTGCGTTGTCATAAACTTTTTGATATAGTCCATGTTTTTCAAAGACGTCGCAATGGCCGATACGCCCGAGCCTGGAAAGCTGATTTTGGAAGTGGAGCCAAACATGTATACAATATCCGGGTTTCCGGCTTTTTCGCATTCTTCCAGAATATTTAAAATCTCAGCCTGTCCGTCGTCATAAAGATGATGGATACAGTATGCATTATCCCAGTAAATTCTGAAATCTTCTGCCTTCGGCTTTAAATTCGCAAATCTTTTAACTGTTTCATCGGAATAAGAGATGCCTGTCGGGTTCGAATATTTCGGCACGCACCAGATACCCTTGACGGATTCGTCATTGTTTACGTATTCTTCTACCATATCCATATCCGGCCCGTCTTCGCCGAGCGGAATGTTAATCATTTCGATATCAAACAGCTCTGTTATTTTAAAATGCCTGTCATAGCCTGGCACCGGGCACAAAAATTTCACTTTATCCAGTTTGCACCACGGCACGGAGCCGCAGACGCCCTTGACCATGGAGCGCACGACCGTATCATACATAATATTCAGGCTGGAATTGCCGCATACAATCACGTTGTCTTTTTTTACGCCGAGCATGGCGGCCATCATCCGCCTGCATTCTCCGATTCCGTCCCAGTCCCCGTAATTTCTTGTATCATTTCCTAAAAGCGTATTCATGTCTGAATCGCCGTTAATCACATCCAGCATCGGCATCGATATGGCTAACTGGGAAGCTCCCGGCTTGCCCCTTGCCATATTAAAGGAAAGTCCTTTTGCTTCCTGTGTTTTGTATTCTTCCTCCAGGCTGGATTTTAATGATAAAAGCTCTTCCCGGCTTTTTTCTAAATATGTCTTCATGTTATGTCACTCATTCCTTTCACTTTTTATATCCGTTTAATTTTCCCCCGAATCCGCTGCAGGGCGTTGTCAACCGCTTTCGGTGTTTTCCCGAGAAGGGCCGCTATCTGGCGGTAATTCATGCCGTCCAGATACAGGGAAAGCACCTGGCGCTCCATGCGGCTTAACTGTTCGTCCGCCTGCTTTAAAAGCTGCCTGACATTTTCCTGGCTGATAAACAGCGTCTCCGGGTCCAGTGTCTGATACTGATTTTCTGCTTCCAGATACATGCCGCCTTCGTCTTCCCCTCCCGCGCTGAGCGGAACGTATGTGTTTAACGGTGTATGTTTTTTCCGCTGGGATGCTTCCACAGCTGTATACATCTGCCTTGTAATGCAAAGCTGCGCAAAATGATAAAACGACGCTTCTTTATCCGGACAGTAATCCTGAACAGCTTTAAATAATCCAATCATTCCTTCCTGAATCAGATCTTCTGTCTCACCGCCGATTAAATATAATGCGTTCGCCCGCTTGCGGACCAGATTTTTATATTTTTCCATTAAATAATCCATCACCCCGGTCTGCCCGTCCCTGAGCAGGCCAATCAGCTGTTCATCTGATACATCCTTGTATTTGTCCTGTTCCATGTGTTTCGTGTTTGTAATTCCTCCTTTTTGGAACATTTCATCACAGACCGTTACGCTTTGAGTGTTCTCTGCCTTACAATTTCATACGAGAGCACGGCTGCCGCCGCTGACGCATTGAGAGAATCAAGTTCTCCCTTCATCGGAATGGAAGCTGTAAAATCGCAGTTTTCTTTTACAAGCCTGCTGACGCCTTCACCTTCGCCGCCAATTACAAGTCCCAGCGGCCCTGTCAGATTCTGGCGGTACATCACTTCTCCGTCCATATCCGCACATACAAACCAGATGCCCTGCTCTTTTAATTCCCGGATTGTCTGGCTTAAATTTGTCACCTTCGCAACCGGCGTATAACTGACGGCTCCGGCAGACGCTTTTGCTACCGTTCCGGTCAGGCCTGCCGCACGGCGTTTCGGGATAATGACACCATGTGCTCCGGCAAGGTTTGCTGTCCTTATAATCGCGCCCAGATTGTGCGGGTCTTCAATGTTATCTAACAAAATTATGAACGGCTCCTCGCCTTTTTCCTCTGCCCTGGCCAGAATATCCTCAACCGAAGCATATTCATAGGCAGCTGTAACCGCAATGACACCCTGATGCTTCCTTGTTTCGGACATTTTATTTAAGCGGTCTTTATCTACAAAATGTATCACGGTATCCTGCTTTTTGGCTTCGCGCACAATGGTCTGTACCGGCCCGTCCTTGCAGCCGTCGAGCACAAACAGCTTGTCGACGGTTTTGCCGGAACGGAATGCCTCAAGCACTGCGTTTCTGCCTTCGATTTTTGGAAGGGCAGCGTCTTCTTCCATTTTCGGCTCTGCAGAATGCTCTGCATCATACTGCGCAGGTTCCGCCTGATTTTCAGTCTGTGCGGCATATCTGCCAGAGTGCTTTTCTTCATATCTGTCTGCATCATTTCCAGACTGCTTTTCATGATATCTGTCTGCATCGTATCTGTCTTTAGCCCAGTCTGTTCCTCTTCCTGTTTTCGCCAGAGGCGCCTCTGCTTTTTTCCCCGGCCATACGGAAGGCTTTTTCCCGTTCCCGGACTGAAACCATGATGCACCCTTTTCCTCTTTTGCTCCCGGCCATTCCATACCTGCTTTCGAGCCTTTTCCAGATTTTCCCTCAGACCATTTTGCTCCTGCTTTCGGGCCTTTAGATGCTTTTGCCTCAGACCATTCTCCTGTTTTCGGGCCTCTGGATGCTTTTGTACCAAACCATTCCGCTCCTGCTTTCAAGCTTCTGGATGCCTTTGCTCCCGGCCATTCTGCTCCTGTCTTTGAGCCTCTGGATGCTTTTGCTCCCGGCCGTTCTGCTCCTGTCTTCGAGCCTCTGGATGCTTTTGCTCCCGGCCACTGCGTTTCTGTTTTCGAATATCTGCTTTCTTTTACATCCGCCCGCTCTGCTGCTTTCGGGCGTTCGCTTTCTGCCGCTGCTCTGGCATGCCTGCTTTCTTCTCTCTGCTTTGACTGCGAGAAAGGCCCTCTGCTGCCTTTTTTTTCCGTATTCATACGGTACTTCATTTTTCCAATCATATATCTGCTCCTGTATTCTTTTTCCTGATGACTGACTGCTGCCCTGCACCTGGCTGCATGAGCCGTTTTCCTGTGCAGTTTTTATCCTGTTGTTTCTGTTTTTTTATCCTTGTTTCTGTTTGTTTATCCTTATTTATCGTATATCCAAAATCTGTATGCCCGGAAAGCTTCCCGCATAAAAACGCCTCATGCATCATCCTGCGGATACAGATTCCGCGTCTGCGTCCCTTCATGCTCTGCCGGCTGATACTGCTTTAACGCTTCCTGCACCAGCTCCATAAGCCGCTCCATATCGCCCTGCAGATACAGATAACCCATTAAAGCCTCAAATCCGGTAGCTCTTCTGTAGTCATTCACCGATGCGTTTTTTGCCGTCGTATAAGATTTTGCATTCCGCCCGCGCCTGTAAATATCCGCTTCTTCCTTTGATAAAAGAGGAAGCAGCGTTTCCATCATCGCAGACTGTGCCTGAGCCTTGACCAGGCGGCTTGTATCCCGGTGAAGCTTTTGCACCTGCCTGTTTCCGCGGCGCACCGTCATGGTACGGATAATGAGCTCGTAAATCCCGTCCCCGATATAGGCGAGCGCAAGCGGTGAAAACGAACGGATATCCTGTTTTTCAATTTGAAAAAAGTCCCGGATATACGCATCCAGGTCATATTTTATCTGTTCATGCACGTTTCCAGGTAACTCCTTGTCTTGTATCCTTTAACAGGATGCCTTTTGCTGCAAGTTCGTCCCGAATCTGGTCTGCTCTTGCAAAATCCCTGTTCTTTCTGGCCTCCTGACGCTCCTGTATCAGCTGTTCGATTTCTTCATCCAGCATCTCTTCTTCTTTTTCTGTTAAAATGCCAAGCACGCCGCAAAGCGTATTCAGCCTGTCATTCAGCTTCTGCGCAAAAGCAGCGGAGCTTTGTTCCGATACGTTTGTATTGATAAATTTCACCAGCTCAAATACAGCCGAAACAGCATCTGCGGTATTGCAGTCGTCGTCCATGGCAGCTTCAAATTTATCCTGGTACTCTTTCGAAGCAGCATACAGCGATTCCTCCTGCGATGTCATTTCATCTTCTGTATTTTCTTTCATTTTCAGCAGCCGGGTGAGATATTCTGCTGCGGTAAGTATCCGTTCCAGCCCGTTTTTCGCAGCCTGCATCAGCTCTTCGCTAAAATTCAGCGGGCTTCTGTAATGCGCGCTGAGCATAAAAAAGCGCAGCACCTGCAAATCGTATTTGTCTGCGATTTCCCGTACTGTAAAGAAGTTTCCCTTGGATTTGGACATTTTCTGGTTATCGATATTTAAAAAGCCGTTATGCATCCAGTAACGCGCAAATTCCTTCCCGCTGGCTGCCTCGGACTGGGCAATCTCATTTTCATGATGCGGAAATATCAAATCCTCGCCTCCCGCATGGATGTCAATGGTTTCGCCCAGATATTTTTTAGACATTACCGAGCACTCAATATGCCAGCCGGGACGTCCCGGCCCCCACGGGGAATCCCATGACGGCTCGCCTTCCTTCTTCGGCTTCCATAATACAAAATCAAACGGGTCTTCCTTCAGTTCCCCGGTTACTTTGATATCCCGGTGTCCGGCCTGCAAATCTTCCAGATTCTTATGAGACAGCTTTCCGTAATCCTTAAATTTCCCTGTCCGGTAATAAACGGTCCCGTCGGCCGCCGCATAAGCATAGCCTTTTTCGATTAAAACCGATATCATAGCCTTCATGCCGTCGATTTCTTCTGTTGCCAGCGGATGCACGCTGGCCGGACGCACATTCATGCCTTCCATATCCTTTTTGCATTCCGCAATATAACGTCTGGAAACCTCGGCGGCATCCAGACCCTCTTCCTGTGCTTTTTTTATGATTTTATCGTCTACATCCGTAAAATTCGACACATAATTCACATCATAGCCTTTGTATTCCATGTATCTGCGAAACGTATCAAATACAATCATCGGCCTTGCATTCCCGATATGAATCAGGTTGTATACCGTCGGGCCGCAGACATACATGCGCACCTTTCCTTCTTCTATCGGAATAAACTCTTCCTTCTGCCTCGTCAGAGTATTATAAATTTTCATGTTTTCTCCTCTCTTTTTAATATAGATTATATATAGATACCTAAGCGCCCGGCATCAAAAGCGTTCGCATCCATGGCAGCAGGAATGCGCCGGGCAGCTGTTTTGTGAGCCTTTCGCTGCCGCGCCGCTTTCTTCCCCCTGCAGGGCCGAATCCGCGGCGGCAAAGCTCCCGTCATAAAGCGACTGTATGGAGCAGACGGCATAAGCGGCAATCCCCTGCTCCGTGCCTGTAAAGCCCAGGCCTTCTTCTGTCGTGGCCTTGATATTAACCTGGTTTTTTTCTAAGCAGAGGATATCTGCAATATTCTGTTCCATCTGACTGATATAAGGCCGCAGCTTCGGCTTTTGCGCTACGACTGTGACATCAATATTTTCAATCAGATACTGCTCCTTTATCAGCAGCTTTCCTACATGTTCCAGCAGCTTCATGCTGCTTATTCCTGCATATTTTTCGTCTGTATCCGGAAAATGTTTCCCGATGTCTCCAAGCGCGGCAGCGCCTAAGAGTGCATCCATCACCGCATGCACAGCCACATCCGCATCCGAATGTCCCAGCAGCCCGGCTGTGTGGGGTATTTCCACTCCTCCTAAAATCAGCTTCCTGTTTTCTGCCAGCCTGTGTACATCATATCCCATTCCTACGCGCATATGTTCCTCCTGTCAGTCTTTTTAATCAAATATTTATCCTGGTTTTTCCCGGATTTCTTCCGGCATTCTTAGTATATGCAGTTTTCAGTTTTTCAGTTTTTTCTATTTTAATTCATATACTGCGCAGCGTTGCCGGCATCTACTTTTTCAAACGGGACATAGACATATTTCCCGTCTTCTGTAATGCCTTCCATTTTATCTGCAGACTCACCCGAAATCAGCTTCATGGCGGCATTGACTGCTGCTTCGCCCTGGCCCGGGCCGGACTGGCGGACGCTGAAAGCCATTTCCCCGTTCTGAATCGCCTGGCATCCGTCTGCGGACGCATCCACGCCTAAAATCAGCATGCTGCCCGGATCAATGCCGGCCTTTTTACATGCTTCAATCACGCCGAGAGCCATCGTATCATTATTGCAGATGACACAGTCCGCTTTTTTTCCGGTCTTTAAAAAGATTCCAAAAAGCTCTTCCGCCCGTTCTGCCGACCAGTCTGCATTGTCTTCAAATACATAGTTCACCGTTTTCCCGCTTGCCGCAAACGTACGCTTGACCCCTTTCGTGCGCCCGGCTGTCGCGGAGTGCACAGCAGGACCTTTTATCAGCACTGCGTTTATTTCGTTTTGTGAAGCCAGCTTATCGAGTACATATTCTGCCTGATAGGCCCCTGCGACTGTCTCGCTTGACCCTGCGAACATATACTGGTCTTTTACGAGGTCTTTGTCTTTTGGACAGCTGTTGACAAATACAATCGGCAGCTCCCCGGCGCTTGCTTTTATCTCTACAGCCGTATCCACATCAATAATGCCGCATAAAATCGCGTCATATCCGTCAGACACAGCCTTTTGTATCTGGCTGACCTGATTTTCGATGATGCCTTCTGCATCCACAACCTCCAGCGATGCGCCGTATGCCTGTGCCGTCTCCTTTGCCCCGTCAGCCAGTGTCTGGCGGTATGTATCCATTTTGCTAATCGTAAGCAGCATCTTAATATCCCCGCCCTCAGAAGCGGATTTACTGCCGCAGGCACTTAACAGCGCGGTTCCAAGACAGACAGCCAGTGCGCTTTTTATTCTTTTGGTTTTATTTTTAATTATTTTATTCATGACAGCCCCTCCTCTCCGGTATTAATTTTCGATTTTAAAAATCTCAATCTGATGTGCAAGCTCCATAGCGGAATCCGTCAGCTCCTTCGCGCCGTTTGCGACCGATTCGCTGTTGCCTGTAATATGTCTGGCCTGTTCCACCATCGTATCCGAAGAGGCCAGGATTTCTTCGGAGCTTGCCGCCTGTTCCTGTGAAATGGCTGCCACATTGCTCGCTACTCCGTCTACCTGCTCTACCTGGTCTGTCATCTGGTGTACAAGAGCGCTTACGGCATCGATATTATTAAATATTTCATCAAATGTGTCAAGAGCGCTGTTTACCATTCTGCTGCTGCTGTTAATGCTTTCCGCGCTGTCGTCCGCCTGAGTCACCGCGTCTTTTACAAGCGCATTGATTTCGCTGATTAATTTTTCAATATTGCGCACGGAATCCGCACTTGTCTGCGCCAGCTGTCCAATCTGCGTTGCAACAACCGCAAATCCGCGCCCGGCGTCTCCGGCCCTTGCGGCTTCAATCGAAGCATTCAAAGACAAAAGATTGGTTTCGTCGGCAATATTGCCTATGACATTCGTAATATTGGTAATCTCTTCGGATGCCTGTCCGACTCTGCCGATTGCCTCCTGCAGCTTTAATACGGAATCGTTAATATTCTGCATGGCATGGCTTACGTTCTGCATATCCGATTTGCCCTGCTGGGATACACTGACCGTCTCCTGCATCTTCTCATTGGCTTTCACGCTGTTTTCTCTTGTATCCGAGACAACCATGGCAAGCGTCGTGGCATTTTCCGCTATCTCATTGACCGATATGGACAGCTGTTCTACGGTTTCATTCAGCTCCTGCATCGAATTGCTCTGCATCCTGGACGCATCATACATCTGCCCGGAAACATCGTTGCTGCTGTCCGCCTGCTTGTGCAGCTTGCTGGATACCCCGTGTATCGATGCTATCATGCTGCGCATCGTTTCGGCATATTTTTCCATGCACCGCGCCATCACTCCGATTTCATCACGGCTGCGTACTTTGATGCCGACTGTGAAATCGCCTTCTGTCATTGCTGTAATGGCAGTTGTCAGCTCCTTCACCGGCCTTACGGTTACATGCACAACCCGCCAGATTAGCAGCGCTAATAACAGCACGCTGATGATACCCGTTACAATCATGGCTGTGCGAATCGTATCCACATCACGGTAAATGACATTCACCGGAATATAAGAAACCAAAATCCAGTCCGTTCCGCCGATTTCAGCAAAAGCAGCCATATTCCCGTCAATCTGCACGGTGCTGAGGTCGTCGTCCTTCAGTTTCTGTGCGATATGCTTCATAAAAATATCGCCCGATTCATCCAGCTTTGCCGACAGCAGGCTGCTGTCCCTGTGGGCTAAAATGCTGCGGTCCGTATTATCTACGAGAAAGGCCTGCGCTTTGTCCATCCCTACCAGGCTGCTTACAATAATACTGATGCGCTGCAGCGACAGCTCCGCGGAAATCACTCTCAGTTTCCCGGAGCTGTCGTTTAAAATACCGGATGCACTGATTACCTTTTCGCCTTTTTCATTTGTATAGGCGCTTGTAAGGCCCATATTAACCCTTGTCAGGCCCTGCTGATACCATACTTCCCCTGAGAGGTCTGTTTCTGCCTGCCTGATGCCCTCAGCCGATATCACACAGCCGCTTTCATCTGCAACGTACAGCCCCTGCGGATAATTATCATTGTATCCATAATATCCGCTTAACAGCTGCTGCAGCTGCATGTCTGTCAGATACATTGTTTCTGCTGCCTGTTTTACTGCACTGAAAGCTGACAGGTTCCCGTCCAGCCATGCTCCGATTTCATTGACCTGGTTTTCTACCGAGGTATTGAGCAGGTTTTCCGAAGACCTTGTAATTGCAGTGCGCGAAATGCTGTAGGATATGGCTACCAAAACGGCTACAATCACAATGACTACCGGAAGAATCACACCTAAAAGCCTGGTTCTTATCGATATGATTCGTCCCTTTTTCTCCCTTTTTTCTCTTTTTTCATTTTTCTTTTTCCCCATTGCAGAATCCCTCCCCGTATTTTTATGTCTTACAGACGTCTGCTTTTATCAAAACGCAAGATTTGGGTATATTTTACCACATAGTTGAGAGAAAGAAAATGTTTTTTTTGATGTAAGAAAGTGATTCAGGAGTGAATAGATTCGGGAGTGAATAAAGTCTCCGCTTTAAAAGCTGGCAAAACACTGCTTGTAACAGATGCAGAATTTGATATAATAAACATATCATAATATAAAGAAAGAGGGGTTTTAAATTGAAAAATTATTTTAGTACAATGGATGATACTGTACTCACATTTTCGGATATTGAAGAAAGAAACGGATTTGATGAAATTACAGTATATTTTGAACGTCCCAATGAAACTGGTTTTGATTTTGCCGAAGGCAGACTGCCAGACAATTTATTTTATAAAAGTTTTGGCTTTTCTGAAGATGAATTGCTGCAGTTAGAAAGATATCTGAGAAATAATGCCCCCTTAATATGGGAAATCGCAAATGAAAAGGCAGGTGAACCCATTGCCAAAACCATTGCTTGATTTTATGGGATATGCTTTTTATTTCTGGTCTAATGAAAATGCTGAGCCAATTCATATTCACATTTCTAAAGGAAAACAGACGGCAAATGCAACAAAATTCTGGATACGAAGAGATTCCATAGAATTAGTTCACAATAAAAGCAATATTCCACAAAATGATTTAAAAAAAATATATAAATATCTATGGTCTAACCGGGATACCATTATAGCCAGATGGTATCATTACTTTGGCATGTAACACTGCCAGGGAACCAGACGGCCAAGTCGAAGCGGCACCCGCAGCTTATGGCTGTAAGCCGGGACGGGGGTGTAAACCATTGGTTGCCGGATGCCGCAGCCGTCCGGCATCCAGGAGTCCGTACTCCCCTCCTCCATCCAGAGCTCTTCTCTCAAAAATACCGCTTTTTCGTTTTACTATGCTAAAAACCTTGACATCCCGCCAGATTTCTTTTATAATTTACTCATTGTTTTGTAAGTTTTTCACAACCATCCAGCAAATATTCTAACGGCTGTCATTTCCAAACTGCACATATTTAGTGAAATACATCTGCTATATTTATTCCCTCTGCTACTCAGGACTCAGCCTTTTCGAAGCATTTGCCCGCACAATGTATTTTCAGCAGCACAGGCACTGCATGCATGCTGTAAAATAAATCAAACTGACAGAAAGGTGGAATTTACATGGAACTTATCAAACTTTTAGGGATTGTTATCGTCATTGCCGGATTTGCATTAAAGCTTGATTCAATCCTCATTATCGCAGCAGCTATGATTTTTACCGGACTGGTGGGAGGACTTGACCCGGTAACCCTTTTAGAAACCGTCGGCAGCAATTTTATCGCAAACCGGAATATGGCTATTTTTATTCTGATTATGCTGGTAACCGGGACTTTGGAGCGCAACGGTCTGAGAGAAGCCGCAGCGGCGCTGATTGGCAGATTCAAGGGCGCGACCTCCGGCCTTGTCATTGGCATTTACGGTATTATGCGCGCGATATTTGCGGCATTTAATGTCGGCTTTGGCGGCGTGGCAGGATTTGTACGTCCGGTTATTATGCCGATGGCAGAAGGAGCGATTACCGCTTCCGGCAAAAAGCCTCATGAAAATCATCTGGAAGAATTAAAGGGCATGGCTGCCGGCATGGAAAATGTCACATGGTTTTTCGGACAGGTGCTGTTTGTAGGCGGCTCGGGCGCTATTCTTGTACAGAACACGCTTGCCGGACTCGGATATGAAGTGGAGCTTGGCTCTCTGGCTGCAGTAGAAATTCCTGTCTGTGTCATTGCAACTGCCATTACCATTATCTTTTATTATCTGAAAGACCGGTATCTGATTAAAAAATATTACTAATAACGAACCGTTAAGGAGGAAAAGAAATGAGCTTTTTTTTCGACCCTGAAATTGCAATGAGCAGCAAGCTGATGGAGATTATTTATTTTTTTATAGGATTTATGGTTATCTATACCGCAGTCAAAAATCTGCGCGATAAAGAAAATCCAGAACGCATCGGTACGTTTACATTCTGGTTCGTGCTCGGTATTCTGATTGCTTTTGGCAACTGGCTGCCTTCTGTTGTCAGCGGCGTTTTGGTATTTGTCATGTGCGTGCCTGCGATTTTACATAAAGTGAAAAAAGGCAGAACAAACGCGCCTTCGAAAAAGGAAACCGAGGCTGCTTTTGCATCTATTGGAATGAAAATATTTATTCCTGCTTTAAGTATCGGTATTCTTGCTGTTGCCGCGGCGCTTACCACAAAAGTGATTGGCTTAAGCGCATTAAACGGCGTTGCTGTCGGCGTATTTGCAGCTGCTGTATTCCTTATGATATTCAATCAAAAGAATACGCCTATGGTACTGTTAAATGATTCCGAACGCATGCTCTCAACCGTAGGCCCGCTGTCCATGCTCCCGATGCTGTTAGCATGTCTGGGCGCTGTTTTTACAGCTGCCGGAGTCGGCGATGTGGTAGCTTCTTTGGTAGAGCGCATTATCCCGGCCGGGAATGTCAATATCGGAATCATTGTGTATGCTTTCGGCATGATGCTCTTTACGATGATTATGGGCAATGCTTTTGCTGCCATAACCGTTATGACTGTAGGAATCGGCGGCCCGTTTGTACTGGCATATGGCGCAAACCCGGTAGTTATCGGCATGCTCGCCTTAACCTGCGGCTTCTGCGGCACCCTTTGCACGCCGATGGCTGCAAATTTTAATACCGTGCCGGTTGCGCTGTTAGATATGAAAAAGCAGTTCGGCGTAATTAAAAACCAGGTGCCGATTGCCATTATCATGATTCTCATTCAGATTATCATGATGATGATACTCAAATAAACCGTTATCATGGATATCGGGCAAGGCGCCAGAATCATTATCCGTGACTGGGTACAGCTCCGTTCCAGGGAACGTCTGCTCATTGTTTCGAGCAGGCGCTACCAGACGGAAGCAGACGCACTGCTGCACGCGGCCAGACAGGTCAGCAGCCATATCGACATCATGATGTTAGACGAGCTGTCCATCTATGCAGGCGCCTATTTTAACGGCAGAGAAAATGCCTTTGACGATTACGATGCCGTTATCGGAGCCGCAGAATATTCTCTGATTACAACCAAGGCAGTCAGACGGGTGATATCGAGAAAAAAACGCTTTCTTTCCCTGCCGCTCAGTACAAATGACAATAGAAGCATGCTGTCTTATGATTTTCTAAAAGCCGATACGGTGAAAAGCAAAATCATGGCGGCGGCAATTCTGGATTATTACCAGTCTGCCAGCAGAATCGATATCAAAACGCCCCTTGGAACGAATCTGCACCTGTGTACCAAAGGACGCAGAGCCGGATTTTTCAATGGCTGCTGCCGGGACGGAAAAGGACTGTCTTCCGCCAGTGTAGAAGTATACGTTTCCATTGTAGAAACCATGACCCGCGGAACCCTGATTTTAGACGGCTCCATGGGATATATCGGAACCGTCGAAAGCCCGGTCGCCATTCAGATCTGCGATGGAAAAATTACCAGCATCGAAGATAATCCGAGCGGACGCCGGCTAAAGGAATATATCAGCCTGTTTCAGGATGACCGGATGCTGACCGCTTCGGAATTCGGAATCGGGCTGAATACGTATTCCAAATGCTGCGGCCGCTGCTATATTGAAGATGAATCCGCATACGGCACATTCCATATCGGCTTTGGCAGAAATATCGCCTTAGGCGGAATCCAGGATGCTGTCGGGCATTTTGACTTAGTCGCTCATAACGCAGATATTTATATCGACAACCAGATGGTTATGGACCATGGAAAAATAACCGTATTAGAACCGCACATTTATATATAACACCCGTTTACAGGTTTTTGATTTCATAATACAAAATAATGAACAGGAGGCAGAAAAACATGAAAATTTTAATTACAGGATTTGACCCATTCGGCGGCGAGCCGGTGAATCCGGCATACGAGGCTGTAAAGCTCCTTCCGGATGAAATAGAAGGTGCACAAATCATCAAACTGGAGGTGCCGACGGTATTTGGAAAGGCGGGCGAGACATTAGAAGCTGCCGTTGCCGCTCACAACCCCGACGCCGTAATCTGCGTAGGACAGGCAGGCGGCCGCAGCGGCATGTCCATTGAAAAAGTGGCCATCAACTTTCAGGACGCCCGTATCCCGGACAATGAAAACCGCCAGCCGGTTGATAAATGCATCAAAGAAGACGGGCAGACTGCTTATTTTGCATCCATTCCGGTCAAAGCTGTCACAGAAAAAATGCGCGAAAACGGCATTCCTGCATTTGTATCCTATACCGCTGGCACCTATGTATGCAATGACCTGATGTACTCCCTGCTGTATCTGATTGATAAAAAATATCCAAAGATGCGCGGAGGCTTTATCCATGTGCCGTATTCCATGGAACAGGCTGTCAGCAAACCGAACGGAACGCCGTGCATGTCGTTAGACGCCATTGCAAAAGGGCTCGAATGCGCTGTGATGGCTGTGACTGAAAATAAAGAGGACATTTCTAAGGCCATGGGAACCACCCATTAATACTCCGCGGCGGGTATGGGTACAAATCCAGGAATTTTCTGTCTTTCCTTTAGATATTCCTGCAGCTTCATCCCCAGTGCGCTCCTCCCCCTGCCTTTGTCATAGACCAGGCATATCTTACGCTCCGCAAGCCCGCATGCAAGATGGACGCGCACCACACTCCCCGCTCTCACCAAAGGCTCAGCCATAGCCTCCGGCACAAAGCCGATTCCAAAATTATTCTGGATTAGCGGAAGCAGCAGGTCAGAAGAAGCTGCTTCCATATCCAGGCCGATATCCGCATGGTTTTTCATAAAAAACTCCTTATACAGCTCATAGGTCGCTGTTCCTTCCCCAAGCCCGACCCAGGAATACGCCTCCAGCTCCCGCAGCTCCCATACGCCCTGTCCAAGCTCCTGATACTGGCTGCCCGCAGCAAGCACTTCCCGAAAAGATATCAGCTCTTTGGATACAAAAGATTTCTGCAGTTCAAACGGCGTCGTCAGCACCGCAAAATCCAGCCGTCCGTAAGCAAGGTTTTTCAGTATTTCCGGTGTCGCATGATTATGGATTTTAATTCTCGCCTTCGGATAGCGCTCCTTAAATCCCTGCAGTGCATCCAGCAGGAACAAATGCAGCGCCGTTTCCGTAGCTCCGATTTCCACCGTGCCAGTCCCGCTCATTTCCCGGGCCAGCAGTTCCTCCTGGGCATTCTGAATCTGCGATACCGCGATTTTGACATGCGCATATAAGCGTTCCCCTTCCTCCGTCAGCACCACGCCCCTTGCTTCCCGCACAAACAGTTTGCACTGCAGCATAGACTCTAACAGCTTCATCACCCGGGTTACATTCGGCTGGTTACTGCCCATGGCTGCAGCTGCTTTTGTAATATTCTTATACTTTGCGACATAATAAAACACCTTATAATATTCGTAATTGATATCCATGTATTTAATATATATCTCCTATACAATCTATGTATTTTAAATATTTCTCATCCAGCATTATAATAAAAAACCGCGGGGCTGTAAATATCATTCTGTTCCTGCAGCCACAGCATCATCCGTGACCTGCCCGAACGATGCCCGTAACAGCATCCATTCAGACAGGGGGATACATATGGCCCATAACTATTACACGTATACAGACTGGAGGAATATTTATGAACAAAGACCTGACTTGCGGAAACCCGCAAAAAGTGTTATGGCAGTTCTGCCTTCCCATGTTTGGCAGTATCCTGTTCCAGCAGCTTTATAATATCGCCGATTCGCTTGTCGCCGGTAAATTTATCGGTGAAAATGCGCTTGCCGCGGTCGGTAACAGTTATAACATCACACTCATTTTTATAGCCTTTGCTTTCGGATGTAATATGGGATGCTCTGTTATCGTATCACAGCTGTTCGGAGCAAAAGATTTCTCTTCCATGAAATCCGCCGTTTATACAGCACTCATTGCAAGCGCCGTACTCTGTGCCGCTTTAATGGCATTCGGGCTTGTATCATGCGAACCAATGCTGCGCCTGATGAAGATTCAGGAAGAAATTATGGCAGATTCCTCTTTATACCTGAACATTTACATATACGGACTGCCGTTTTTATTTTTTTACAACATCGCAACCGGCATTTTTACCGCGCTCGGAGATTCCAAAACCCCGTTTCTGTTTCTGGCTTTCTCATCCACAGCAAATATTTTAGCAGACATCCTATTTGTGAAAACGTTTGCCATGGGAATTGCGGGAACTGCCTGGGCAACCTTCCTGTGTCAGGGTATCAGCTGCATCTGCTCGCTTGCGCTCGTCCTAAAGCGCCTTGCAGCCATAAAAACAAATACAAAAACCAGCCTCTTTTCCTGGAATCTGTTAAAGAAAATTGCAGTCATTGCCATCCCGAGCATCCTGCAGCAGTCCTTTATATCCGTCGGCAATATTATGATACAGGGCTGCATTAACAGTTTCGGCGTCAGCGTAGCCGCCGGATACTCCGCCGCCGTAAAGCTCAACAATCTGGTCATTACCTCTTTTACCACCATCGGTAACGGAATGTCCAATTTTGCGGCGCAGAATATCGGAGCCAGACTGTACCCGCGCATTCACCAGGGATTTCTTGCGGGCATCCGGCTCGTATGGATTCTATGCATTCCGCTCTGCCTGCTGTATCTGTGTTTCGGAAGATACCTGCTTTTGCTGTTTATGGATGAATCCTCGGCTCTGGCACTCCAGAGCGGACAGCAGTATTTACAGATTCTGTCACCGTTTTACTTTGTCATATCCTTAAAGCTTATCGCAGACGGCGTGTTACGCGGGACCGGTGCCATGAAGCAGTTTATGGCTGCCACGTTTACAGACCTGATACTCAGAGTAACGCTGGCATTCCTGCTTTCCGGGATTTTTCAGTCGCCGCTTGGAATCTGGAGCTCGTGGCCTGTGGGGTGGTGTATCGGAACCGGGATTTCGATTCTGTTTTACCGGAAGGGTTACTGGAACTGCAGCCTGACGGATGCCGGATAACAGGACCGGCTTTCCGGCTCTGCCCCCTCTATAGGGAAATTCTGACTATTCCCTGCAAATTTACAAGTATTCAGTCTTGAATTTTACCTCTCTTTATTATATGATTGTAAAAATGCCCATCATATGGATGACAAAATTCAAGGAGGCTAAACATGAAGCACTTACTTAATCCGCTGGATTTATCTGTAACAGAACTGGAAGACCTGCTAAAGCTGGCAAACGCCATCGAAGCTGAGCCGCAGAAATACGCACACGCCTGTGAAGGAAAAAAGCTGGCTGCCTGTTTTTATGAACCAAGCACCAGAACAAGGCTCAGCTTTGAAGCTGCCATGTTAAATCTTGGCGGCAGCGTCATTGGCTTTGCAAGCGGCGACAACAGTTCCGCCGCAAAAGGGGAAAGCGTCTCGGATACCATCCGTGTAATTTCCTGTTATGCTGATATCTGTGCAATCCGCCACCCAAAAGAAGGCGCTGCCCTCGTTGCAAGCAGCCGTTCTTCGATTCCTGTAATCAATGCCGGTGACGGCGGTCATCAGCATCCGACACAGACACTGACTGATTTGTTAACCATCTATTCTCTGAAAGGTCACTTTGACCATTTAAAAGTTGGTCTTTGCGGCGATCTCAAATTTGGCCGTACCGTTCATTCTCTCATCGATGCTTTAATCCGTTATCCTGGTGTAGAATTTGTACTCATTTCACCGGAAGAGCTGCGCGTACCGGGCTATATCCGTGAAGATGTGCTCAACGCAAACCATATTCCGTATAAGGAAGTAGAACGGCTGGAAGACGCCCTTGCTGACCTGGATATTTTATATATGACACGCGTACAGAAGGAACGTTTCTTCAATGAAGAAGACTATATCAGAATGAAAGATTTTTACATCCTGGACAAGTCCAAAATGCAGCTCGCCCCAAAAGACATGCTTGTACTCCATCCGCTTCCGCGTGTAAATGAAATTTCTGTGGAAGTCGACGACGACCCAAGGGCTGTATACTTTAAACAGGCACAGTACGGCGTCTATGTCCGCATGGCTTTAATTCTGACTCTGCTGGACATTCATATCGATTAAGAATGAGGGAGGTTCTAACATATGCTTAATATTAGCGGAATTCATGAGGGTTTTGTATTAGACCATATTCAGGCCGGCATGAGCCTTCAGATTTATCATGACCTGAAACTAAAACGGCTGGACTGCTGCGTTGCTATTATCAAAAACGCAAAAAGCAATAAAATGGGGAAAAAAGACATCATTAAGGTAGAATGCCCGATTGATGCGCTGGATTTAGATATTCTTGGATTTATCGACCATAATATCACAGTCAATATTATTAAAAACGATAAAATTGTAGAAAAACGAGTGCTTTCTCTTCCAAAAGAAATTAAAAATGTGATTCGCTGTAAAAATCCGCGGTGCATTACTTCGATTGAACAGGGGCTGGACCAGATATTTGTGCTGACAGATGCTGAAAAGCAGGTTTACCGGTGTAAATACTGTGAAACAAAATTTAAGGGGCGAAGAACACTGGCCTGATACAGAACTGAATGCGGCGCTTACTGGCTCAGTGGTGTTTAGGGAACTGAGCGGCAAGGGGTGTTGTTTGTGGCTGCACGGACGCCGGGAGAGGGGATTTGCCAGGTCTTCCCGGAGCGGCTCCAGAATGTTAAGAATCCCTAAGCATTCTGCATTTACACTGTGGCCCCGGACGGGACGCGGCACTCAGTTCGCCCTGGCCTGCAGCCAGCAGCTAAAAGTGCCGCTACGGCTTCGCCGCCTGGTTATCTGGCAGAATACTAAGGGATTCTAAACATTCTTCCAATGCTCCGGGAAGACCTGGCAAATCCCCTCTCCCGGCTGGTTTTGGCTGGTTTTACATGAAATATTCCAGGGTGCTGCATACATATATACATATTTTCCAGCGACGGTTTGCTGTCTGCCAATAGTATCTGGCGTTTTTCATTTAATGACTGCGAAAGCCAGACAGGTGATGTGAAGATATTCTGAAAAACCTGGCAAATCTCCTCTCCTGGCTGGCTTTACATAAAACGTCCCAAATACAGCATATATATTTCCCAGCAGCAGTTCACTGTCTGCCAATATAAATTCTGCAAAGCATCTGTCATATTTCCCGGCAGCAGTTTACCGTCTGCCATTTTCAATTTCTGCAGAGCATCTGTCATTTTTCATATATATTTCGCAGCAGCAGCCCGCTGTCTGCCATTTTTAATTTCTTCAGTACATCTGCCATTTTTCATATTTCCCAGCAGCAGCCCGCTGTCTGCCATTTTTCATGTAAAACTTACGAAAACCAGCCGGATGACGGGAAGATGCCCCGGCTTCCCGTGACATTGGAGGAATGTTTAGAATCCCTTAGCATTCTGCCAGATAACCAGGCGGCGAAGCCGAAGCGGCACCTTTAGCTGCTGGCTGCAGGCCAGGGCGAACCAGGTGCCGCGTCCCGTCCGGGGCCACAGCGCAGATGCAGAATGCTTAGGGATTCTTAACATTCCGGAGCCGGAACCGGAAGCCGGGGCATCTTCCCGTCATCCGGCGTCCGAGAGGCCATCCCCCTCCCCTCTATCTTCCTGAATCCCCTCCCGATACCTGCGGAATCCTTCCATATATCTTCGCCATATTCTTCATCAAAATCCCAGCCTGCAGCGTCAGCTGGTCCGGCAGCAGCCTCCACCTCCAGTTCTTTCCAAGCGTAGACGGTTCATTCATCCTGGCACTGTTATCCAGAAACAGATAATCCTGCATCGGAATAATACACAAATCAGCCGCACTAGCCTGTGCCAGACGGATAATTTCGGTTATCATCTCTTTTTTATCCGTAATCTTCCGCCCGATATACTTTTCAATCATTCCGTAATCCGCCTTCGGAATCGAATCCAGCCAGCCGTACAGTGTTTCATTGTCATGAGTTCCGGTATATACAACGCAGTTCTTATCATAATTATACGGCAGATAATCTTTCGGGCCGCTCGAATCCCTTGCATCAAACGCGAACTCCAGCACCTTCATATTCGGGAATCCGGCACGCCGTACCAGCTCGCGCACAGAATCCGTAATAAACCCTAAATCTTCTACAATGACATTCAGGCTGCCAAGGGACCTTTTCAGTGCGTCAAACAGCTCCATGCCAGGACCTTTCTCCCATATGCCAAATTCAGCTGTTTTATCCCCGGCCGGGATGGAATAGTATTCATCAAAGCCGCGGAAATGGTCGATTCTGATTACATCATACATCTTATAGCATGCCCGGACGCGGCGCACCCACCATGCGTACCTTGTCTTTTTGTGATAGCTCCAGTCATACAGAGGATTGCCCCACAGCTGCCCGGTCTCCGAAAACGCATCCGGCGGACAGCCCGCCACAGCCGACGGCCTGCGGTCTTTGTCAAACTGAAACAGCTCCGGCTCGGCCCATGCATCGGAGCTGTCAAGCGCTACATAAATCGGAATATCGCCGATAATCTGAACCCCCTTGTCATTGGCATAGCGTTTTAACGCCTCCCACTGACTGTAAAATTCATACTGCAGATACTCATAGAAAAGTATTTCCTGTTTTAATTTTTCCTTATATTCCTTTAATGCCCCCGCTTTCCTAAGCCGGATATCGTCCGGCCATTCCAGCCAGCTCTTTCCTTTGAAGCTGTCTTTTAAAGCCATAAACAGCGCATAATCCCAAAGCCAGGCCGCCTCTTTTTCCTTAAATGACAAAAAAGCCGCATAGTCTGCATCTTTAACCGCTTCAAACTGTTCAAAGGCCTTTTTCAAAAGCCGGTAACGCGCCCGGTACATTTTGCCATAATCTACATCTGCCGGGTCGCTCCCAAAATCATAGGCATCGCAGTCTTTCCTTTTGAGAAGCCCTTTGCTCACTAATGTCTCCAGACTGATAAAATACGGATTTCCCGCAAACGTGGAAAATGACTGATACGGTGAATCTCCGTAACTCGTCTGTCCTAACGGCAGAATCTGCCAGTAACTCTGTCCGTGTTTCTTAAGAAAATCTACAAACTGATATGCCTCTTTTGAAAAGCATCCAATTCCATACCTGGATGCGAGGCTGCTCACCGGGAGCAGTACACCACTTGCACGCATGAAAATTCCTCCTCATCTTTTTTCGTCCCAATGCATGTATCATACCATAAATTACCAGGCAAATGCAACATCATGGATTCTATTGCAGAGATTCTTCCTGAAGCTTATCAAATTCAGCCATACACGCATCGACGGACGCCCCTTCTAACAGCTTCCTTACAATCAGGCAGGTATTTCCCCACTGCTCCACCTTCATCCCTGCATTCGAGCCGAGGACATAGATATTTTCTTCGATTTTATCATTTAATGGTTTTAATGCCTCAATACATTCTGTTGCCACATTTTTAGACGGTGAAATGACCTTGTTTTTTTCCGCATAAATCTTTAACGCCTCATCCGAAAGAATCGTATCCAAAACGGCAGTGGCACTTTCCTTATTTTCTGCTTCCGTGCTGATTCCATAACCCGTCATGGACACGACAGGCATCTGCCCGTAACTGCTCGGAAAGCCGATGACTTTAAGTTCAAAATCCGGCTGCCCGTAAGCAGTATCGGCATTTGCAGCTGACCAGTATGCCATTACAATCGGTGTCTTTCCAGCCAGAAAATCCGGTCCTTCTCCTTCGATTGCCTCTGATGTATAAGCTTTTTGCGCGTCAACATAGCCTTTGTCGATTAATTCCTGAAGAAACTCAAAGCCGGAACGCATATAATCGCTGTATTTTCGCTCTCCTTTGTTCAGAGCCTCAATTTGTGCATCCGTATCTTTGCCATTATATAAATCCGCATAAGCCTGTGCAAAGACAAAGTTCTCCAGCCACCAGCGGTTTGCCCCTACAGGCGTTTCAATTCCGTTTTCCTGAAACACTCTGCAGCACTCTAAGAAATCTTCCGGCGTTTCAGGCAGGGCAAGCTGATACTGTCTGAACATATCCTGATTGACAAACAGGCCGTGTGCTACTACTTCCTGAGGAATCGCCGCCAGCTTTCCGTCCACTGTATTCGCCGCTTTTACCACATCCCTTAAATTTTCTGCACTGTCAAGTTCAGACAAATCCATCAGCTTTCCTTCCAGACCTAGTATCTGAATGGTATCCGGATTTAACAGGTACAAATCATCCATGTGATTCCGTGCCCGGTCAAGCGAAACGTCATCATATGTCTTTTCCTGATAATTTTCTGCTGTATAAGTCCGGTATTCCACGGTCAGCCCTAGTCTTTCTTCTGCTATGCCAACCGTCAGATCAAAGGCGCTTCTGGCAGCATTTTCTTTATCCGGGTCCGGGTTCGATTTTTCCATAGGCCCGAACAGATTTACTATTTTTTCACCGCCAGAATCCGGCTGAGCCAGATTCTGCATATGCTTCTTTCCGCTTCCGCAGGCTGTCATGACAAGCACGGCAGCGCCTGTCAGACACAGTGCCATAAATCCAGATATTATTTTTTTCATCCCTGCTCCTTTCTGTTAAGCTGCTGTCTGATTACTTTTTTCAGCAGTTCAATATCAACCGGTTTTGACAGATGCACATCCATTCCCGCATCCAGCGCCTCTTTTTCATCTTCCGCAAAAGCGTTCGCCGTCATGGCTATAATCAGTATGCTTTCTGCGTCCTCCCGTTCCAGCGCCCGGATTGCCCTGGCCGCATCGTATCCATTCATAACCGGCATCTGCACATCCATTAAAATCGCATCAAATTCCCCCGGACTGGAGCTTATAAAACGTTCCAGTACAAGCTGTCCGTTTTCTGCCACTTCACAGCCGGCACCCTCCATGTCCAGAATTGCTTTTAAAATTTCTGCATTAATTTCATTATCCTCCGCCGCGAGAAAATGCAGCCCTTCCAGATTTTCGTTCTTTTCCGATGTCCCGGTATCAGCCTTGTCTGATTCCTGCCGCATCTCCTTTAGTTTCTCCTGAAAAGCGGATACAAAAAACGGCTTTGTCAGAATACCTGTATTCGAAATCTGCAGCGCATCTCCCAGGCCGTCCGCATCGTAAACCGCATGGAACAAAACCGGCACCTTATCCGTCAAAGCTTCCCGAAGCTTCCTTATTATATGGATGCCTTCTGCCGCTGCCGTATCCCAGTCCAGCAAAACAGCCTGATAAGGCTCTCCTTCTTCCGCGGCTTTGCAAACCAGGCTCACGGCCTCCTTTGTATTCCATGCCGTATCCGCAAGAACTCCGGATTCTATGAAAAGCATCTGTATGTTATCATTTTCTTCCGCATCGGCACCCGCCGCCAGTACGCGGGAAATCAGATTTTCCTCCCAGAACTGTTTTTCAAACCGTCCTTCCGGAATGCGAAATTCCAGTTCCACGATAAACCGGGTTCCTTTTCCGACTTCGCTTGTAACTTCAATCGTCCCGCCCATCAGCTCCACAATATTTTTCGTAATTGCCATGCCAAGCCCGGTTCCCTGGACTTTATTTGTCGTACTGTTTTCTGCCCTTGTAAATGCATCAAATATTGTTTCCAGATATTCCGGCGTCATGCCGTAGCCATTATCTTCGACTTCAATCCGGATATGCTCAAACTGGCTGGAATGCTGCTTTAATCCCGTCATGCGAAGAAAAATGCTGCCCCCCTCCTGTGTATACTTGACGGCATTCGACAAAAGGTTGATAAGGACCTGACTGATTCTTGTTTCATCACCCAGCAGATGTTCATGCTGAATCCCTTTCACCTTTACCTGGAAATTCTGTGCTTTTTCCTTCGCCATCGGACGGATAATGGCATCCACCGAAGAAATCAGGTCATTGAGCGTAAATTCCTGTACATTCAGCACCACCTTTCCGCTTTCAATCTTAGAAACATCCAGGACATCATTAATCAGTCCCAGCAGATGCTGTCCCGAAGCCATTATCTTTTTCGTATATTCCCTGACCTTAGCCGGGTCATCGGCTTCCTTTGCCAAAAGCGTCGTAAACCCAATCACCGCATTCATCGGCGTGCGGATATCATGAGACATATTCGAAAGAAACATCGTCTTAGACTTGCTCGCCATCTGCGCCGCCTGCAGCGCTTCTGCCAGCCGCTCGTTATGTATCTCGCGTTCTGCTTCCTGTTCCTTTCGGATTTTATTCTGCTGTCTGTGGTTTAAATAATACAAAAGACAGCAGATGAAAAACGCAGTCAGCATAACGGCCACTACGATGAATATATTCTGGTTGACAGTCCTTCCTTCCTGCTGCACCGCATCAACCGGCACATAGCCAATCAGGTAAAGCGTCCCTTCGTTAATCGACCACATATAGTTCAGCGCTTCTTTCCCGCGGACATTATGGTAAAACATAATATGCCCGCCGCGTCTGATGCACGCTGAAACCTCTTCCTGTAAATCCTTCTCCACAATATTGTTTGCACGGTAAAAATCCTGCAGATTCAGATGCCCCGCCGAGCGTTCTCCCATTCCTTTCGGCTTCAGCACAAGCCTTTCGCTTTTCGCATCCATAATATAAAGCATCGCCTTTCCATCGTAAAAGCCGTTCGGAAGCGATTTTTCCAGCGTATCATACACATATTCGATATACAGCTGCGCCGTTTCCTTTCCGTCTTTTATCACGGGGCACTTCATCGTATAGGCCCACGTCCCCATATAATTTAAATAAGACTGGGTAAATGGCAGCCCTTCAATGGACTTTCCCGCTGAAAAATCTAGCTCTTTGTCTGAAAAAGTTTTCTCTGTATTTGAAACGCCTTCTGTCTCCCCTGTCAGAATCAGCGACATTTTTACCATCGTCTGGTTTCTGTTGTAGGAACGCACAAATTCTTCCGGGTCCTCTATCGCTGCAATTTCCTGAGCTATCAGTTTTTGAAATTCTGCCTCTTTATTTAGAATCGCCTCAATCGTCCCTTTCATCAAATCTAAGCTCTCACTCAGATTCTGAATCGCGGACGCAGACATTTCACGGGATATTTTGTGCGATACGGAAAATACGACTGCTCCTAAAACCGCAAACACTGCTATAATGGAAAAAAGCAGTGTGCCGCCCTTCTCGTGTCTGCCTTTATTCGGTTTTCTTTTCATTCTTAAATCTCCATTTTGCTGATTTGGCTGAAATGCACAGGGACATTACTCTTGCTTAGAATATGACTCTTGACATAAATACCCTGCAGAATATATAGCTGCTAATCTATTATACTCTGCCGGGTATTTTTATGTCAATGATATTTGTTATGCAGATACAGAAAATCAAAAGCCGCCCTGCACACACAGAACGGCTTTTCCTCTCTTACCCCAGCTTATGAATATACACGCAGTTCGGCGTCTCTACCTCCACCGGCTTGCCGTGCATCAGAAAATACTTCCCTTCATAATTCATAGAAAATATTCCAATCGTATTATCATCGTGATTCAGGCACATAAAATGCTTCCCATCCGGGAACACCGCAATCGCTTTCGGAAATTCCCCGCCGATACGGTTATTGCACACAAGTGTCAAAAGCCCCGTTTCTTTATCTACCGCGAACACCAGCGCCGCATTAATCCCGGCATCTGTACAGAACAGATAATTCCCGTCCGGCGAAAATTCCATGGTCGTAGCGCTGCATATTTCATCTTCTCCCGGGTCCCCGGTTCCGATGGTCTGAATCAGTTCGAATTCCGGATTATCTCCGTCGATAACCGAATAGCGGTATACGTTTACGACATTCGTAAGCTCGCATAAAATATATGCAAACCTGCCGTCTTTGCTGAAACGCATCGCGCGCGGCGCGGAATCCAGCGGGCATCTGATAATATCATGATTAATCAGCTGGCCGCCCTCGTAATCCAGCCTGTATATTTTTACATGGTCCAGACCGCCGTCTACCGCGCATAAAAATTTCTGGTCCGGCGTTACTTTGACGCAGTGTACATGCGGCCTGGAATTGCGTTCCGCGATGCAGCGGCCCATGCCTTTATGAAATACGCCGTCTGCTATGCCTGCAATGGAGCCGTCTTTGTTCAGGCGCATCATGGAAACTCTCGCATCGTGGTAGCCGGCTACGAATAAATAGCGGTCTTTATCATCCAGCTCCAGATAACAGCCGCGCATGCCGCCAATCCATTCTTTGTTGATTTCCTTCAAATCTCCGTCCTCTAAAATATGGAATGCCTCCACGCCCTCATCCGCAATCGAGTACAGAATTTTACGGTTATGCGCGATAATTAAATCCGATGAGTTGCTGATGGGAACCATTTTGCGCTCTTTGATTCTTCCGTTTTCCACATCCACATCATAAATATGAATGCCTAAGCTGTTCTCATGCGTATAGGTGCCCACATATGCTACATACCTGTCCTTTCCCATTGTCAGTCCTCCTCTTTTCTGCGTAGAATATCATATTTCTCTAAATCATCCGGTTCCCCGGATACACCCTCTAAATCCAGATACAGCACCTGCTTTGGATGAGGCGCTGATTCTGCTTCCCGGCCTTCCTCATCAAAAATCGCCCGCACCGTTACCGCAAGGTTCCTGCCGTCCGGCTTCATGACTTCTATCTTATCTCCCCTGCAGAATTTGTTGCGCTGGGTGATTTGATAATACCCCGCTTCGCTGCGCGCTTCTATTATGCCAAGGTATGTATAATTCTTTACATAATCACTGCTGTCATATACCTGGGCTTCTTCTGACGGCGGGCCGTAAAAAAAGCCTGTCGTAAACTGGCGGAATGTTCCGCTGGAAATCTGTTCCAGATACCAGGGCAGATTCTGTTTATATTTTTCTTCTGATTCCAGATAATCATCCACTGCCCTACGGTATGTCCTTGCGACGGTTGCGATATACAGCGCCGTTTTCATGCGGCCTTCGATTTTAAAGCTGTCAATTCCCGCGTTTACCAGGTCCGGAATATGCCCGATCATGCATAAATCCTTGGAATTAAACAGATAGGTGCCGCGCTCATTTTCATAAACAGGCAGATATTCTCCGGGCCTTTTTTCCTCCACTACCGCATATTTCCAGCGGCAGGGATGCGTGCATTCTCCCTGGTTCGCATCCCGGCCCGTGAAATAATTGCTTAACAGGCAGCGGCCCGAATAGGAAATGCACATAGCCCCGTGAATAAAAACCTCCAGCTCCAGTGAATCCGGAATCCGGCCGCGCATTTCCCGGATTTCCTCTATCGATAATTCTCTTGCGCACACAACGCGCTTTGCTCCCAGACGGTGCCAGAACAGCAGCGAAGCATAATTCGTATTGTTCGCCTGGGTGCTGATATGCAGCTCTAGTCCGGGGCATTCCTCTTTCGCAATGGAAAATACGCCCGGGTCTGAAATAATCAGCGCATCCGGCTTTATTTCAGAAAGCTGCCTGAAATATTCCCGCACCCCGTCCAAATCCCGGTTGTGGGCAAAAATATTAGCCGTTACATAAACCTTCGCCTGGTGCTCATGTGCAAACGCAGTCCCTTCGGCCATTTCTTCTAATGTGAAATTTTTTGCTTTGGCACGCAGCCCGAATGCTTCCCCGCCGATATATACCGCGTCCGCGCCGTAGATTACAGCGATTTTCAGCACTTCCAGACTGCCTGCCGGAACTAACAATTCCGGACGTTTCATAGTAAATCCTTTCCTGAACAGAGTTTTTCCCGCGCCGTTTTGCTGCTGACTGTAATTCCGTCGCCTGTCGGAAAAACTGCCGTCACCAGCTGCTCGTGATGCGTCAGCGCATACAGATATTCCCGCATGCGCCGGTGGATGGTCCGGTTGCGCCTGATTACCGCATAATGCGACTCAATAATATCCCCGTCCTGCAGAATATTATCCGAAATCAGCAGCCCGTCCTGTTCCAGCAGACGAAACACCTGGGGCAGAAAATGAATATACTGCCCCTTCGCGGCGTCCATAAATATCATGTCATACGGCCCGCTCAGCTCTTTTAATACCTGGCCGGCGTCTCCTTCTATCAGCTCAATGCTCTCTTCCATCCCGGCGCGCTTAAAATTACTGTGTGCAAGCGCGATTCTCGGTTTGTAATTTTCTATTGTCGTAATCTTACATTCTGCCGGATTGTACGTTTTCATTAAAATCGAGGAAAAGCCTACTGCCGTACCGACTTCCAGAATGCGCGCCGGTTTTTTCATCGCCAAAAACAGCTTCAGGCAGTTCTGCGTTTCTTTTCGTATCACCGGTACATCCGTCTTTACCGCCTGGGCTTCGATTTCATCTAACAGCTTTGTATTTCCGCAGTCCAGCGAATTGATATAAGTTACGAATCTTTCATCAACAATCATTCTTTTTCCTGTTCCGATTCCGCGGTATCGTCTTCTTTGCTCATAATCTGCATCATTTCCTTCGCCGTCATCGATGTATTCAGCGTATAACGGCCGGGTTCGATGCTTTTGCTGTATTCTGACAGCTTCAGCTGAATGACAAACAGCCATTTATCACGAATCAGACCTTTTTCTTCCAAAAGCTCTCCGATATCCGATGCATCCATGGAGCTTTTTATCTGCACCAGCCTGTCCCTGCCATCCCCGGAGGTAACCGCAGATTCTGTAAAAATACGGTATCCATAATCATAAGACCGCAGTCCGAGCTGATACAGTCCGTATACGATTACAAGAAATACCAGAACATGAAAACTGATGCTGACAAGCCTCATTACAATTTTGCTAACGCTCATAACCAGACGCCCCTTTTTATCCTGACGGTTCAGCCTTTGGCTCTGCCGGCTTTACTGGCCGGCATCAAATCCCAGGTCAAAGTCAATATTTAACACGAGTTCCCAGTTAATCTTCTGAAACAGCCTGCAGATTCCAAGCTCTGCATCCAGATACTCATTGACCAGCGGATTTTTGCGAAACTGCGCGCCTTCCCGCTCCAGCTCATCCACCTGGTCAAACAGGGCGTGTTCATCCGCAAAATTCTGTGTCTGATAGTTTTTCTTTCGAAATGCGTGAATATCTGCTTCTAACTGCGGAAGCTCATGCACCTTCGCCCGGATATGCTGATAACGCCGGTATTCCGGACTCTCCCAGACTGCCTGTATCAGATTCTGCAGCGCCAGCTCCACTCCCGGGCCGTTTTCTTCCTGCGTGCCTGCCTGCATCTGCGCGCTGTCAGACAGATATTCCGCTGCCTGTGTCTGCCAGCTGTGGTTCATCTGATTTAGCTCCATTTGATTTAGCTCCATTTGATTCATAGCTTATCTGTACGCTCCTTATACTTCCATAATAATCGGAATAATCATCGGCCTGCGTTTCATCTCTTTCCATACAAAATCGCCCAGGGCATCTTTAATTTCCGTCTTAATTCTGCCCCAGTCTGTAATGTGCCTGTTCATGCAGCCGTCCATCGCGGCATTTAACACATGCCTTGCCTCGTCCATCAGGCTCTCAGAGCCTCTGACATATACAAACCCGCGGGATACAATATCCGGTCCTGCTACCACCATGCCGGAACCGCTTTCCAGCGTCAGCACTACGATGATAATCCCTTCTTCTGCCAGATGCTGCCTGTCGCGGAGCACAATATTCCCCACGTCTCCGACGCCAAGGCCGTCCACCATGACATCGCCCGCATGAACCCTTCCGGTTACTTTTGCGCTGCTCTCGTCCAGCTCCAGCACATCCCCGGAGGAAAGAATGAAAATATTCTCTTTTGAAACGCCCAGTTCTTCTGCAAGCTTCGCCTGCGCTTTTAAATGCTTATATTCCCCGTGCACAGGGATTGCATATTTTGGATGAACCAGCGAATAAATCAGCTTGATATCTTCCGCACATGCATGCCCCGATACATGCACATCCTGAAAGATGACCTCAGCCCCTTTCATCGACAGTTCGTTAATAATTTTCGTAACCGCTTTTTCATTGCCTGGAATCGGACTCGAGCTTAAAACAATCAAATCGTTCGGCTTAATCGACACTTTGCGGTGCATGCCGCTCGCCATGCGGGATAATGCCGCCATCGATTCTCCCTGGCTGCCTGTCGTAATCAGAACCGTAAGCTCGTCCGGATAATCCTTCAGCTGCTCGATATCAATCAGCGTATGCTCTGGAATATTAATATACCCAAGCTCTGTCGCCGTGCTGATGATATTGACCATGCTGCGGCCTTCGATGACCACTTTTCTGCCGTGGTTATACGCACAGTTAATAATCTGCTGCACCCTGTCCACATTTGAGGCAAACGTCGACACAATAATCCGGTTGTGCTTATGGTCCATAAAGATAGAGTCTAATACTTTACCGACGGTTTTTT
Source organism: uncultured Eubacterium sp. (assembly GCA_947384955.1). GTDB lineage: Bacteria > Bacillota > Clostridia > Lachnospirales > Lachnospiraceae > Eubacterium_J. The sequence goes on from CANDJC010000019.1 coordinate 46,217, forward strand.
CCGACATCGTAAAGCCGGCGCGTTCCGCGTTCGTACTGTCACACATCAGCGCAAGCACGCCTTTTTTTCCGATTTCTCCGAGGCGCTGAAGGTCAATGGCATCGCCGAATACCGGGGTATAATCCACCTTGAAATCTCCGGTGTGTATCACGACTCCTGCCGGAGAATAAATTGCAAGAGCTGCCGCGTCCTGAATGCTGTGGTTCGTCTTGATAAATTCCACGCGGAAACATCCAAGGTTGATATGCTGCCCGTATTTGACTACTTTGCGCTTGACCGTGCGCATCAGGTCATGCTCCCGAAGCTTATGCTCGATAATTCCTACGGTTAATTTGGTTGCATAGACCGGCACATTGATTTCCTTGAGCACGTAAGGAATCGCGCCGATATGGTCCTCATGTCCGTGAGTAATAAAAAATCCCTTTACTTTTTCTATATTTTCTTTTAAATAGGTAATGTCAGGGATTACAAGATCGATTCCCAGCATGTCGTCCTCTGGGAATGACAGTCCGCAATCCACAACAATAATACTGTCCTCATATTCAAAGGCAGTAATGTTCATTCCAATCTGTTCTAATCCGCCCAATGGAATGATCTTTAATTTTGAATCCGCCACCTGTTATTCTCCTTTTAAATCTGTATATTCAAGTCGTCGCTCACTAATTCCGCAAATACTTTTCCCACTGCTTCCATCTCGGTTTCATCTTCGACCAGCTCTAATTCCATCATCAGCTCGTCATTTTCATCTCTCTGCTCCGCAATCACTTTAAAAATATATCCGTCTGCGTCCTGATTCAGATCCTGAGTCGCCAGAAGATATTCTGTACCGTTTACTCTTGTCCGCTCTAATACGAAAAATTCTGCAAATCCGTCCTGTTCTTCATCATAAAACGATATTTTCTCGTATTTCGGCTCTCCCTGTGTCATCTGCTCGACTTCACGTAACATATCATCCATTTTATTTCATTTCCTTTCTTTCCTGTCAATGTGTTTCATTTTCTGCAGCAGTTATGGGCCTGCTGATATTTTTAATTTTGTACTGCTTTGGACGGCTGATGCAGACTGTCCAGGTATCCCTGCAGAATCAGGACAGCGGCAATCTTGTCCACATATTCTTTCCGGTTCTCCCGGCGGATACCGCTTTCCATCATAATCCTGCCCGCGGCTGCTGTCGTAAGCCGCTCGTCCCATAAAATCACTTCCAGGCCGGTTCTTTTTTCTAACATCTGACAAAATTCCTGTGTCTTTAGGCAGCGCTCTCCCTGCGTATTATTCATATTTTTCGGATAACCCAGCACAATTTTAGATACCTCATATTCTTTAATCAGCTCTTCAATCCGCGCTAACGTCTGCCGCAGCTTAGAGGGCGACTTACGCCAGATAGTTTCCACGCCCTGCGCTGTCAAAAGCAGCGGGTCGCTTACCGCAGCGCCGACTGTTTTTGACCCGTAATCAAGACCTAAGATACGCATATGCCTGATACCTCCCGCTACTGGAAATTTTCCCTGATATATTCTTTCAGGATTTCTTCTACCAGTTCATCACGCTCCACTTTCATGATCAGGCTTCTGGCATTGTTGTGGCTTGTAATATAAGTCGGGTCCCCGGACATAATATACCCTACAATCTGATTCAAAGGATTGTAGCCTTTTTCACTCAAAGACCGGTATACATGCCCGAGTACGTCCTTTACCTGAATTTCCGGTTCCTTTTCCACTCTGAAAAACTGTGTATTACTTTTATCCTGCATACTTCACGACCTCATTCCTGCTTCTTTTGTCTGCTTCATCCAAAGCATTACTATCTATATTTTAATATACTCAGCGTTAAAATTCAACCATAAGATATATATCACCTGTCAAATGTCCGGTAATTTTTCCCCGGATGAAGGTATTGGCTCTGTTTTTTCCGGTTTCTGCGGCTATTTTTACATATTCTTTTGTATATCCGCTCATATACTCTTTTCCGTTATACACAAACGGTTCTTCCAAAAGAGCCTCCGCTGTCCTGCCTGTAAAGCCTTCCCGGTAACGGGCTGACATCTGTTCTTCGAGCAAAAGAAGCTGCGCGCTGCGTGCCGCCTTTACCGCTTCTGTAATCTGACCGTCCATGGCGGCCGCTTTTGTGCCCTGCCTTTTTGAATACTTGAAAATATGCATTTCATAAAACTGTATCTTTTCTAAAAACTGCCTGGTTGTTTGAAACTCTTCTTCTGTTTCTCCCGGAAAGCCCGTAATCACATCGGTCGTAACCGCCGGATTATCAAACAGCTTTCGCAGAATCTCACAGCGCATGGCATATTCCGCCGTCGTATACCTGCGGTTCATGCGCTTTAATACGCTGTCGCAGCCGCTCTGCAGGGAAAGATGAAAATGCGGGCAGATTTTATCCATTCCGGCAAGCTGCGCCGCAAATGCTTCCGTAATAATGCCAGGCTCTAAAGAACCGAGCCGGATGCGCCGGATTCCTTCGATTTGCTGAATCTGTCCGAGCAGACGCAGCAGTCCTTCTCCCTGGGCAAATCCAAAATCCGTTCCATAAGAGCTTATATGAATCCCCGTCAGCACCGTCTCCCTGCAGCCTTTTTTTGCAAGGATTTTAATTTCATTTAAAATATCCTCCGCCTTTCTGCTGCGCACACGGCCTCTGGTATAAGGAATGATGCAGTAGCTGCAGAACTGGCTGCAGCCGTCCTGGATTTTAATAAACGCCCGCGTATGCTCCGCTGTCTGCGTTATTTTCAGACATTCGTACTGTTTTTTCCCGTCATTGATATCTTCCCAGGCTGTTACTGCGTGACGGCCTTGTGACGAGTCTGTATTTCTGCCTTCTTCTTCGTACTGCGCATATTTACCGGCTTCTTTTTCGTATTCCTGGAGCATGGAAATCAGATGCTTCTTTTTATTATTGCCAAGAATGATATCGGCAATTCCTTCTGTCTGCATCTGAGGCCCCTGTGCCTGGACATAACAGCCGGCCGCAACTATTACGGCATCCGGATTCAGCCTTTTCGCGCGGTGCAGCATCTGTCTGGATTTTCGGTCTGCAATGTTTGTGACGGAACAGGTGTTAATGACATACACGTCTGCTTTTTCCTGAAACGGCACTATCTGATATCCGGCTTCTTCTAACATCTGCTGCATAGCCTGCGTTTCGTAGGCATTGACTTTACAGCCTAAATTGTGGAGTGCTGCTCTTTTCATATTTTTTATACTCTTTTCTTTTTCCATATATTGACTTTTTCAAATAAAAACGTTACTATAAAATGCGAAGATGTATTTTTCGAATGATCTGAACACCATCATCAAGGAGGTTATATGAATGAAAACAGTACAGATTTCTTTAAATTCTATCGATAAGGTAAAATCATTTGTGAATGCGATTACTCAGTTTGATTATGACTTTGATCTGATTTCCGGCAGATATGTGATTGATGCAAAATCTATCATGGGTATCTTCAGCCTGGATTTGTCTAAGCCGATTGACCTGGCTATCCATGCGGAAGAGGAAATGGATGCTATTTTGGAGGTTATTAAACCTTACCTGGCTGAGTAAAGGGCTGCTTGCGGCTCTGAGTAAAGGGCTGCTGTATGCGGCTGTGTGGAAGTTCCGGCGCGAGTGCTGTGCCGGGGCTTTTTTTATTGTGCGGGAGCGCTTCTGGGCTGGCGCTTTTTTATTGTGCGGGAGTGCTTCTGGGCTGGCGCTTTTTTATTGTGCGGGAGCGCTTCTGGGCTGGCGCTTTTTTATTGTGCGGGAGTG
>CANDJC010000020.1 GCA_947384955.1 uncultured Eubacterium sp.
CTGATAATCATTCACATCCAGAAACAGACAATCCCCGTCTTCGGTCACTCCCACAATCAATGAACTGGCAGCCATCAGGTCCGCCACATCGGGCCATCTGTCAAGGGTGTCCTGAATTGCAGCCGCAGATTGTCCGCCATTGTCTGCGTAGCATATCCTTCCGTCTGCCTTTAACCCTGCAGCAAAATTAAACCCATGGCGCACTGCCGTCAGATTGTTCCACTCCGACACGTCGGGCGCTTCGATATCCCTCCACCACAGCACCGCTTCGCCGTTTTCTTTCAGCCCTGCACACCGTGCCGCGTTTTCGGATGCGCTGATAGCAGCAATATCGCCGCCGTCATACACGTTTTCCATCCCGTCATACATTTGTTCATGCATGCAGTAAACGTTCCCGTCCTCCGTCAGCACGTAACTGCCCGACAGCGCTGCCGGTGTTTCCCCGGGCAGGGAAACACGCTTGAAATCATCCTCTTCTTCACAAAACAGTTCACCGGACTGGAGCAGTGCCATAAAATCCAGATACTCCAGGCTCCCGTTAACGCCAAGAAACGGCTCCGTTTTGTTATATTCCAGCGCTTTTCCAGCCATAGATCTGCCATAGCCAGCCGTGAGCGGAAGACTGTCTTCATTCGGTGGAAGATTCTGCCCGTCATAAAAAAGGCTTCCGTCCTCCATCAGCACACAAAGATGTTCACCGGAAAATACCTGCGCGGCCATCCCGTCCAGTTCCATGTCCGACCATGCATGGGTGTCCGTATGATATTCATAGAGAACGCCGTTATCGATTCTCAACGGTATCACACTGGTGCTGTCTGTCTTTTCTGAATAGCGGAACAGAAGCGCAGACTGATTAGGCCTTGCGGGCTGGTTTTTGTTCTGCCGGAAACCACCGTACAGCAGGGCAATAAACAATGCTGCCACACATGCTGTACGGATTACTTTATTTTGGAAATGTCTGTTCATATGATGTACTCCTGCTTATATATTGAAATAAATGTTTCGTGTTGAAATAAATGTTTCGTGAAGTCAATATTTTTCATAGAATCAATGGCTGTATTCAGCATACCACATTCATTCTATTTTTCAACCCCTTATCAATGAAAATAACATAGTAATGCATGAAGGGTGTCTTATTGGAATATCCGGCTGCATCTGCCGCCTTAAGAATACCGGCTTCAAACGCAGGAACGCCGCAGGGAAGAAGGAACTGGATGCATATGGAATACTGCACAAAAACTGTTCCTTAAAATTATATATAGTGTACAAACTGTAAAATCACTATTGCATTCTAACCAAATAAATTGTACACTTTAATAGAAGCTAAAATAATTTACGAAAATGTAAATAAAAAGCGAAGGGAGAACAGGTAAATATGAGAAAAGCGACATTTTCCCGCCTGGCAGCGGGAGCGATGGCTGTGATGCTGACAGCGGGGGCAGTATGCATGCCACAGACCGTACGTGCAGAAAAAACAGCTGCCACGGAAACGAAATATGCGGATATTTCAAGGGTTACGGTACACGACCCGTCGATTGTAAAGGACCGGGATTCGGATACCTATTATGTATTTGGTTCGCATATGGCCACTGCAAAATCACAGGATCTGGTGAACTGGACACAGATTTCCAAAGATTATGAAAACCGGGAAAATGATCCGGTGTATGGAAATGTCATTGAGAATTTTGCAGAGTCATTCCGATGGGCCGGCTATGACGACGGCGACTGTGCAGACGGGGGCCTGGCAGTCTGGGCACCGGATGTATTCTGGGATGATGAATACGAATGGGAAGACGGCACGAAGGGTGCGTACCTGATGTATTATACGGCTTCCTCTACCTGGAGGCGTTCCTGCATCGGCGTGGCTGTATCGAAGACAATTGAGGGGCCTTACAAACATCTCGACACGCTTGTTTATTCCGGCATGACTTCTGTAGCGGCAACAGACGGAAACAGCAAAAGGGATACGAAGTGGGACAACGATTATCTGAATTTTAACGAGCTGATTGCAAAAGGAGCATCCGGCGGCGGTATCGATGCGGTAAGCCAGAGCTGGTTTAAAGAGGACGACAGCTATAATACAGCGGTGGCTCCGAACTGTATTGACCCTGCGATTGTCAAAGCAGCTGACGGTAAAATTTATATGTCTTACGGTTCCTGGTCCGGCGGGCTGTTTATGCTGGAAATTGACCCGAAGACAGGGCTTGTGAAATATCCGGGCAAAGACGGCACAGACGAAGTCTCCGGTAACCGGGTGGACCGCTATTACGGCATCCATATCGCAGGGGGCAATCCGACCGGCAATAATGTAGCATCCGGCGAGGCTCCTTATATTACTTATGACGAAGCTGCAGGCTATTATTATCTGTATGAAACATACGGCGGACTGACAAGGACGGGTGGCTATAACATGCGTCTGTTCCGTTCTAAGAATGTAACCGGCCCATATGTGGACGCAGCGGGAAATGAGGCGCAGAACAGCTCAGAAGATACTTACAAATACGGTGTAAAATTAATCGGCAATTATGCATTTAACGGCCAGCGCGGTTACTGTGCGGCAGGACATAATTCGGCTTTAATCGATACAGACGGTGCGCATTATCTTGTATCTCACCAGCGTTTTAACGAAGGCACAGAATATCATGAAGTAAGAGTGCGTCAGCAGTTTATGAATGAAGACGGATGGCCGGTGACTGCGGTTTATGAAAACCGGAACGAGGCAGCTGCCAGCTATGCAGATGATAAGGTAACTGGTACATATGAATTTATCAATCATGGAGACGGCGAAAAAGACGGAACGATGATTGAAAATGAAATCGTAATTTTAAATGCTGACGGCACGGTGTCCGGCGATGAAAAAGGGACATGGTCAAAGGCAGATTCCAAAAAAGGATATGACTATGTGACCATTACACTTGGCAAAGATATTTATAAAGGCGTATTTTTCGAACAGACATCGGACCTGAATGAAAAGGTTATGACATTTACAGCCATTGGAAACAATAACAAATCTGTCTGGGGCAGCATGTTAGAAGCTTCCGATGAAAAAGTCGCAGAAGTGATTGCAGCAAGGATAGCGCTTCCGGATTCTGCAAGAGAAGACATTGCGCTTCCGTCAGAATTAAGCGGCGCGCAGATAACCTGGACTTCAAGTGATGAAGCTGTGATTTCTGCAAAAGGGGAAGTGAAATCTCAGGGTAAAACAAAGGAGATTACGCTGACAGCGGCAGTATCTTACGGCAAAGCTGTGAAAACAAAAGCATTTAAAGTGACCGTGTATGCGAAGCCATTAATGATATATGGATATAATTTTAATAAAACTTCCGGGACAAGCGTGAAAGGCTACAGCAAAACCGGGGAAGGCAAAGATGCTGTATTAGAAGGCAGTGCAAAGGTGGTCAGTGATTCGGTAAGAGGAAATGTGCTGCAGATTGAAAATGAAGCAGGGGCAAAGGGAGTGAATTATCTAAGGCTTCCTGAGGATACTTTTAAAAACGTAACACAGGCCGGATTTACCGTAAGCATGTGGGTGAATTTATCAGAAGATACATTTGAGCACAGCGCCCTGTTTGAAGCAGATGCCAAAGCGGCTTACCCGATGACAAGAATCGGAGCAAATCTCATTGGCCGCATTAATGCGACAGAGTTTTCCGATGCAAACGGTAATCAGAAGGTTCCGGCGGATGAATGGCATATGGTAATGTATTCTGTCGGTACAAAAGGCATCAAAGTATATCTGGACGGGGAGCTGGTTGTGGAAGACGCAAAAAATCTCAGCGCATGCTTTGATAAAACAAACGCTGCCTGCATACAGAATGCAGCTGATGTCATGGCAGGAGCCGGATTTATCTGGGGCGACGAAGACGTGCGGGGTGCGAAATTTGACCTTGTAAAAGTATATGACGGGGTATTTACCGAGGATGAAGTCCGTTCTGCATACAAAAAATCTGTAAAATAAAATCTGAATATTATAAAACCGCATGATTTGGGAAAACGCCGGTCATGCGGTTTTATCTGTGTATTTAAGGTACAGACAGACCGTGCAAATGTGATTCAGATATTTCAGGTCTTTTAATTTTTATTTTTTTGATTATTTATCATTGCAATAATATTCATGGCGGGCAGTACAATAGGTGCCATTCCGGGCTGAGTTGTAATTATGGATATGTAGCTTCTGATATAAGGAAACATGATTGCAATGGTATTTTTTTCAAGTATATCCATATTTTTTTGCTGTGTGTGAAATACAGCTTTACCTTTTACATATACATAAATATTTTCATCTTCATCTGAAACAATTGTTATTAATATTATTTCGTATACATCTTTACAGATATTTTTAACATTATAATCTGCCTGAACGTGCAGCTCTAATCCTTCCAGCGGAACATCTTTTTTTCTGAATGTACTTTCTGTAATTTCAATTTTTTCCATAACAAGAGGGCTTTCATAATCAGATTTGATTTTCATAATCTCTCCTAACATGCGACAGCAAAATCTTCTTGCAAATCATATGAATTTAATATAATGTCTGGATTTGTTTTTGTGTCAGAATATTCAAAAAAAGTCTGTGACGGAGCAAAAATCTGCCGGATAACTTTTTGCGTTATTTCATGAATGCCGTCTTTATCTTTTATCATAGGTTTGTCCGCGCTGTCGCTTAATTCCACATGATACTTCCTGCATAAATCATAAAATAAATTTTTATCAAACATTATATCACCTCTTCTTCTTCATTGTATACTATTTTTGATGATTTAATACATTCTTTTTTCGAAACACAGATTTGTCTTTCATGAAATCTGATTTTAATGAGATTCATTATCTGTGTCTGTTTTTTCAGTTCTTCCGAATTTCTTCTGGCTGTATAACCTGCGGCATTTTTTTGAAAGGTTGCCGTTATCACAGATATTCCTTTTTTCGCTTTATAATAATCGAAAAAAAGAGCACGAAAACAGTCTTTTTCAAATACAGGCATTTTTCCTGAACATTCTTTCTGTATATCTTCCAGTATGCTGATAGTTTCTGTCAAAAAACAATCAAGCTGATGATAGTCATCCAGATTGAGAACTTCTTCATCACGAGCTTCAATTGCTGATTGAAAAACGACACCGCCACAATTGTTATTCTGTGATGAGATGGATGAGGTCCACCATCTGGCTTTTTCATAATCATCGAAAAAATATACGCCCTGACCCAGCCAGTGGTCACTCCGATACTTGCATTTAGCAGGATCAAGTCCATGATTCTCTATACTATATCGGTGTTTTGTGCAAGTTCCATGATATACGGATTCTTTCATTATTCACTCTTCTCCAGCAGGCTGACAGTTAACAGTATTTATAAATTTTGAACGCATTCAGTATATCACATTTAAGTAAAAAAGCAAGTCTTCCCGTTAATACAGCACCGAATCCCGGTAAATAATTTCCGGGTGAATATAGGTCACCTCATAAGGCGCATCCGCATGCTCCATCCGATAGACCGCCTGCATGGACAGCCGTTTGCCAAGCAGCCCGGTTTTTACATCTGCCGTCGTAATCATCCCGTCCACATTCGAATATTCACGGCTTCCGTCATATCCGGTGACAAGGATGCCCTCAGCCTGATGACATCCGCCGTGCTCCGTAAAGTACCGCTGCAGAAAATGGGCGATGTAATCGCTTGCACAGATAAATCCCTGCGGCATGGCGTGCAGGGAATTTAAGGAATCCAGAAAATCGCACAGCATCTGGTAATAGGAAAAAATACCGATACTCTGTGTAAAGCAGACTTTCTGGTCAATTTCCAGGTGATGTGCTTCCATGCACTGGCAAAAGCCTTTGTAACGGTCTAAATTTGTGCGGGCATAATGGATGTCGCCGATAAAGCCTAAGTGTGTCAGCCCGCGTGCGAGGACGGATTCGGTAATCTGGTAAATAGAATGACGTCCTTCCAGCAAAAGCAAATCGCCGTGAAGCATGCGTGCATCCAGTCCCGGCACGGTATCCAGAAATACTTTCGGCAGACTGAGTTCACTGACCATGCGGATAAGCTTTTCGTCATAGACATTCAGAATCACAGCGCCCTGGATACTTCCGCTGCTTAGTATGGACGGCATCGTGAAGTCCTCCGTGTAAGCGGACGGCATATATGTGTACATCATGTTCATATTGTGGCAGGAAAATTCCTGTGCCATGGAATGGATGATGTTTGTCCAAAAAGTAGAGGAATCCGGCCGGGAGATAATCAGGGAAACCGTTTTTTCGGACTCTTCTGCGGCAGGCGCCAGCGAATCCGGAAGGCTGATTTTTGAATATCCCAGCTCCTTTGCTTTCTGTAAGACGCTTTCCCTGAGGGAAGCAGATACGCCGCTTTGGTTTTTAAATACTTTCCAGACTGTGACCCGCGAGATTCCGAGGGCATCCGCAATGTCCTGCATTGTTATTTTATTCATTGGAGCACTCCCTTTTCGGATGAATTCTGTTATGAGTATAACATGTTCGTTTCGGAAAATCAAAGCAATATTTCTTAATAAAAATTAACATTTTGTAAACAATAAAAGGCTGTGAATATTATCTGTGCAGCGTAAATTTTCCTATTTAAAAATACATGTCCGTTGTTGAAACAAGACGGGCTGAACAGATGTTAACGGATACAATCAAATAATAATAAAAAATGATAAAATAATGTTAAAACAGTGTTGACAAAATACAGGAAAAATGTTAATGTCTACTTACAAAAAACGTTAACACAGATGTTTCGATTCCCTATGGATTTATGTCTTGCAGGGCATAACAGATTGAAAAACAGGAAGGAAAGATTATGAGCAGAATCATAGGAAAGGGGCTGCCTGGCATCCCCTGGGAAGATAAACCGGAAGGCTGTCACAGTCCGTTATGGCGTTACAGCAAAAACCCGATTATCGGCCGGGACGGAAACAAAATATCAAACAGTGTATTCAACAGTGCGGTTGTGCCGTTTGAAGACGGGTATGCCGGGATGTTCCGCTGTGACAGCAAATCAATCAGCATGGATATCTTTGTGGGAAGAAGCCGGGACGGCTATCACTGGGAGATTGAAGATGAGCCGGTTAAAATGGAAGGGGCAGACGGTGAGGTCTTAAATGTAGAATACCGCTATGATCCAAGGGTATGCTATATAGAGGACAGGTATTATATTACCTGGTGCAACGGCTATCACGGGCCTACAATTGGCGTCGCTTATACATATGATTTTAAGAAATTTGTGCAGCTGGAAAATGCATTCCTGCCATGCAACAGAAACGGTGTGCTGTTTCCGCGCAGGATTAACGGCATGTATACGATGTTAAGCAGGCCGAGCGACAACGGGCATACACCGTTTGGCGATATTTACATCAGCCAGAGCCCGGATTTGGAATTCTGGGGACGCCACCGCCATGTCATGAGTCCGGTTCCGGGCAATCTAAGCGCATGGCAGATTACCAAAATCGGACCCGGGCCTGTGCCGGTTGAAACGGATGAAGGGTGGCTTTTGATTTATCACGGTGTCATTACGACATGCAACGGATTTGTGTACCGCATGGGCGCGGCGCTGTTAGATTTGGAGCAGCCGTGGAAAGTGCTTTACCGGACGAAGGATTATATTCTGGCTCCGCAGGAGCTTTATGAATGTGTCGGGGATGTGCCGAATGTTGTCTTCCCGTGCGCAGCGCTGGCGGATGCAGATACCGGGCGGATTGCGATTTATTACGGGTGTGCGGATACCGTTACAGGGCTTGTATTTACGACTATAGATGATATAATAGCTTATCTGAAAGAACATCATATTTAAAGACAACAGGAGGGCTCGTATGGACTTTTTGGATAAGAGAGTCATGGTAATCTGCCAGGAACTGGAAAAGCTTAAGGTAAAGCAGCGGTTTCCGATTCGGGAATGGCAGTACAAAGAAGGATTTTTTCTGACGCCGGAGGAAGCGGCCGCAGATGCCGGGGAATGGAGCGTATTTGACAGCGGCTCTATGCACTGGTACGGGCCGGACCGCCACTGCTGGTTCCAGGTAACGTATACGGTGCCGAAGGAGCTGGACGGGAAACGCATGTGGCTGCATGCAGGCACGCAGATTGACGAAGCGGACTTTGGCAGGAACCCGCAGTTTCTGCTGTTTGTAAACGGGGAGCCGGTTCAGGGCATGGATATAAACCATATGGACGTGCTGCTGCGCGAAAAGGCAGACGCCGGGGAAACACTGGATATCCAGCTGCAGGCATATACCGGAACGCTGCACAGCGAGTTTGCGCTCAGGGCCGAAATGCAGGAAATCGATGCGGATATCGAAAAGCTGTATTATGATTTGTGGGTGCCGCTTGCTGCATTTCCGCGCATGGAGCCGGAAAGCCAGGACAGGCTGGCGCTGACGCATGCTTTGAATGAAACGGTGAATCTGCTGGATTTGCGGACACCGTATTCGCAGGAATTTTATCAGTCTGTTTATGCGGCGCTTGACTATATCCGTGAAAATCTGTATGCAGCGCTTGGCGGATGGGAGGAAATCACTGCTTCGTGCATCGGGCATACGCATATTGATGTGGCATGGTGGTGGACGGTTGCGCAGACAAAGGAAAAGACAGCCAGAAGCTTTTCCACGGTTTTAAAGCTGATGGAGGAATACCCGGATTATCATTTTATGTCCAGCCAGCCGCAGCTTTACTGGTTTTTAAAGGAGCGCTATCCAAAGCAGTTTGAAAAAATCAAAGAGCGCGTAAAGGAAGGACGCTGGGAGGCGGAAGGCGGCATGTGGGTAGAGGCCGACTGCAACCTGACAAGCGGGGAATCGCTGGTGCGCCAGTTTCTGCACGGAAAACGCTTTTTCAAAGAAGAATTCGGCGTGGATAACCGGATTTTGTGGCTGCCGGATGTGTTTGGATACAGCGGCGCGCTGCCGCAGATTATGAAAAAGTGCGGGATTGACTATTTTATGACGACAAAGCTGGCATGGAACCAGTTCAATAAAGTGCCATATGACACGATGCGCTGGAGAGGCATCGACGGTTCGGAAGTGCTTACGTATCTGGTTACGACGCTCGATGTCGGACAGCCGGTGGAAAACTTCTTTACCACATACAACGGAGTTCTGCATCCGGATTCAATTATGGGCGGCTGGAAACGGTATCAGAATAAAGATATCAATGACGATATTTTAATCTGCTATGGATACGGCGACGGAGGCGGAGGCCCGGACCGCAGAATGCTTGAAACTTCCAAAAGAATGCAGAAAGGCATCCGGGGAATTCCGAAGGTGCGCCAGGTATTTGCAAGGCAGTTTTTTGACGAATTAAACGAACGGGTCAGAGACGACAGAAGGCTTCCGGTCTGGGAAGGGGAGCTGTATTTTGAATACCACAGGGGCACCTATACTTCGATGGCGCGCAATAAGCGTTCCAACCGCAAAGCAGAATTTGCGCTGATGGATTTGGAGCTCTTAGCGGTGCTGGCCTGCGGTCTGATTCCGCAGGCGCTGCATGGAAATCCGCTGCCTTATCCGTCAAAAGAGCTGGATGCGGTCTGGAAAACGGTGCTGTTAAACCAGTTCCATGATATTCTGCCAGGCTCGAGCATTCATGAGGTATATGAAGTTACCAGACAGGAATATGCGCAGACGGATGCGCAGATAAAAGCGCTGACAAAAGAACGCATGCAGGCGGTGGCCGGAGAAGGCGAAGGCGTGACGGTATTCAATACGGCCGGAAGCGTCCGCAGCGATATTGTGATGCTCGGCGCGGCAGGCGAAGGCGTACAGGCGTTATCAGACGGTGAAGGAAATCTGTATCCGGTGCAGCAGACCGGGGACGGCGCCGCAGTGTATATTAAAAACCTGCCTGCAAAGGGCTGCCGTACGTTTGCGAAAGTAAAAGAAACCATACAGGCGGACACACCGTTTGTACTGACCGGGGACAGAATGCTGGACACGCCGTTTTACCGGATTAAACTGGATGAAAACGGACTGTTTATAAGCATTTATGATAAAGAAAACGACAGGGAAGTATTACAGCAGGGCAGGCGGGCAAATCTGATACGCATGTATGAGGATAAGCCGATTTATTATGACAACTGGGATATTGATATTTACTATACGGAAAAATTCTGGGATGCAGACAGGCTGGAATCGATGGAATGGAGCCAGGCCGGACCGGTGCGCATAACACTGATGCAGACAAGAAACATCAGCCGCTCGTTCATCCGCCAGAAGATTCATTTCTATGCGGACAGCAGGAGAATTGATTTTGAAACATATGCGGACTGGAAAGAGCACCAGCATCTTTTAAAAGTTCATTTTCCGGTGGATATCCATACAGACGAGGCGTCGTTTGACATTCAGTTCGGCAGTCTGACGCGCAAGACGCACAGCAACACGAGCTGGGATAAGGCGCGTTTCGAAAGCTGCGGACAGAAATGGATGGATGTATCCGAAGGGCATTACGGAGTCAGCCTGTTAAACGACTGCAAGTACGGACATTCCGTAAAGGACGCAGATATCGCTCTGACACTGATTAAATCCGGCATCGAGCCGAATCCGGCGGCGGATCAGGAAGAGCATTATTTTACGTACGCCCTTTATCCGCATGCCGGGGGCTGGCGGGAAGCAGGGACGGTACGGGAAGCATACCAGCTCAACCAGCCGGCGCTTGTAACAGACGGCGGACAGCCGGGCAGCTGCTATTCCCTCGCTGCTGTGGATAAGGAAAATATTGTGCTGGAAACAGTCAAGGCTGCGGAAGACGGCACGGGTACGGTATACCGCATGTATGAATCGGAAAATGCAAAAACAAAGGCGCATCTGACCGTGAACCAGCCGTTTACAAAGGCTTATATCTGCAATCTGCTCGAAGAGGTGCAGGAGGAAGCGCAGACAGACGGAAACCGGATTGCGTTTTCATGCAGAGCTTATGAAATTGTGACAATTAAGACGGTGTAAGGAAATATCAGATTTCATGCAGCCGGCACTGTCAGGAGCGCTGTCTAAAGCTGCAGCGGAGCATTCGGTGCATGGAAAGAAAAAGCTGAAATCCGGGAACAGATGTCTGCGGACAGCGGCAGGATTTGGCGGAATGGGACGCTGGAAGTCTGAAGAGCCAGAGAAAGGAAGAATTCGTGATGGAACATAAAAATAAGGTGATTATCGGCATTGACCTTGGAGGAACCGGGATTAAAATCGGAATTGTGGATCAGGAGTACGAGATACTGGCGCAGACATCCATACCGACAAACGCAGAAAGACCATGGCAGCAGATTATCGCAGACATGGGAAATACAGCGGCAAAGCTGTTAAAAGACAGCGGGTATGAATTTTCAGACTGTCTCGGTGCAGGCGCAGGGTGCCCGGGGACCATTGACAGTGCAGACGGTACAGTGCTGTATTCCAATAATATCCGCTGGGACCATGTGCCGTTTGCGGCAGAATTAAAAAAATACCTTCCGCTTCCGGTTTATATCAATAACGATGCAAACTGCGCCGCGCTCGGCGAAGTGGCAAAAGGAGCCGCAAAGGGCTTGAAAAACGCAGTCTTTTTAACACTGGGAACAGGCGTCGGCGGCGGAATTGTCATAGACGGCAGAATCTTTGAAGGCGGTCATCCGGGCGGAGCGGAGCTGGGCCATATCAAAGCCGCGGATGAGGGCAGGCTTTGCACCTGTGGCAGGACAGACTGCCTGGAGGCGTATGCATCGGCAACAGCTTTAATCAAAGATGCAAAAGAAATGGCGCGCAAAAATCCCGATTCCATGCTCTGGCAGCTGTGCGGACACGACCTTTGCAATATGAATGCAAAAATCCCGTTTGACGCGGCACAGGCAGGAGATGCCTGCGGCAAAAAGCTGACAGAAAATTACATCCGGTATCTGGCTGACGGGATTACAGACCTTGCCAATATTTTCCGGCCGGATATCATTGTGCTCGGAGGCGGAGTATGTGCGCAGGGCGAAAATCTGACAGGGCCGCTGAATGCTTATCTGAAAGCGAACTGCTTCGGGACAGACTCTGCATATATCCCGAAAGCCGTAACGGCTCAAAACGGAAATGCTGCCGGCATTATCGGAGCAGCAAGCCTGGTGGGAATGCAGAATGTTCAAAATGCAGCAGAGTCAGGGTCTGGTATACAGAATGCGGATAGCGGAGCTGCGCAGAAGGAAATTTTGTTTCTGGAGCCGGTCTGTACACAGAATATCTGGGGAGGCAGCCGTCTGAAGGATGAATTTCACTATCTGGGAGCAGGAGAGCATACCGGGGAATGCTGGGGGATTTCCGCGCATCCGAACGGCGACGGAGCCATTAAAAACGGAAGGTTTGCCGGATGCAGGCTTTCTGTGGTATGGGAGAAGCACCCGGAGTATTTCGGAAATTATGCCAGCGACCGTCTGCCTTTGATGGTGAAAATTATTGATGCAAAAGAAGATTTAAGCATTCAGGTACATCCGGATGACGCTTATGCGAAGGTTCATGAAAACGGTTCTTTCGGAAAGACCGAGTGCTGGTATGTGCTTGACTGCAAAAAAGATGCTTCCCTGGTCATCGGACATCATGCAAAGACGAAGGAAGAACTGGTTTCCATGATTGAAACAGGCGCATGGAAAGAATTCATCCGAGAGGTTCCGATTAAAAAAGACGATTTCATTCAGATAGACCCTGGCACGGTGCATGCGATTAAAGGCGGGAGCCTGATTTTGGAAACGCAGCAAAACAGCGACGTCACCTACCGTCTTTATGATTATGACCGGCTCTCGAACGGAAAGCCGAGAGAGCTGCATCTGCAAAAAAGCATCGATGTGATAAATGTTCCTGCTAAAGATGCGGCGCAGAGCGTCGTTTCAGCGAAAGGGCTTGCAAAGAATCAGCTGAATGAGCTTTACCGCTGTGCTTATTACAGAATCTTTAAGCTGGATGTGGACGGAGAAATGCAGCTGCACGAAATGGAACAGGAAAAAGGATGGCCGTTTCTTTTGATGTCTGTACTGGAAGGAAGCGGGTGGATAGACAGCTATCCGTTAACAAAAGGCAGCCATCTGATTGTGCCTTATGGATACGGAAGCCTGTGCCTGAAAGGGAAAATGAGCCTGATGGCATCTGTGCCGGGAGATGCCGGGCAGTTTTAAATTGGAGGCAGCCGGGGAAACAGAGCCGGTATGCAGGGATTAGAGATTAGAGATTAGAGATAGAGAACACCGCCCTTTGTACTTTTAGCAAGTGCCGGGACGGTGTTTTATCATTGCCATATTATTCTTCAAACATATAAGCAAGAATCCCCTGAATATGGTATTTTACCGTGTCAAATACCGGAACAGGGAGTTTTTCATTCGCATACAGCAAAGGCAGTTCCGTACATCCTAATATAACACCCTCAATGTGCTCTTCGGTAATCATGCGCCCAATAATTTGATTTATCTGCGCTCTCGAGCTGTCATTTACAATTCCAAATTCCAGTTCCTGTGCAATAATCCTATCGATAAGAATGCGTTCCTCTTCTTTCGGAATGACGGTCTGTATGCCGTGTTCTGCAAATAAAACCGAAAACCGTTCCTGTTCCATTGTCATCCGGATGCCAAGCCAGGCAGCCTTTTGAATACCGGCGGCATTTAGTGCGTTACAGACAGGTTCTGTAATGCTGAGCAGCGGAATGTGTGCCTTTTGTCTGAGTATGTCGAAAACAGCATGGGGCGTATTCGCAGCAAGAACAGCAAAATCAGCTCCGGCCCTTTCCAGGTTAAAAATGCCTGCAAGCAGGTAATCTGCCAGGGCGTCATACTGTTTTGTGCTGCAGTAGTGCAGCATTTCATAGATGTTGACGGTTTCTATTGTAAGGGCCGGGAAATAGCCGTTTTTATCTTTTTTCTGGTATGCGGATGCAATTTCTTTATAATAAAGCAGTGTAGATTCCGGGCCCATTCCGCCGAGAATTCCTAATTTTTTCATAGACTGACTTCCTTTCCTATGTATCTGACTCACTGTGCTGTTCTTAGCAGATGCTGGTTAACAGTTTTCCATCAGGCGTACATAAAACTCTGCTGTTTTTACAAGGGTTTTTACCGGGACCCGTTCGTTATTGCCGTGAATCATGGCCCGTTCTTCTTTGGAGAGCTTCATGGCAGAAAATTTATATACCCGGTCCGTAATCCTGCAGTAATGCCAGGAATCACTGCAGGCCATCATCAGATAAGGCGCCACCAGGGAATCTTTCCACGTATCTGCAACAGCCTGGCACAGACGCTTCCATTCTTTGCAGGAGGTGTCCGACTCCTTCGATGGATTTCTTCCTTCAAAAACCGTCACTTTGATATTCGGATTATGGATAACCTGTTCCAGATAAGCGCGGGCAGATTCAACGGTATCGGTTCCAATCAGGCGCAGATTCATTCCGACAGAGGCTTTCGGGGGTATGACATTAAAGGCTTTGCTGCCCTGCATTTTTGTCATGGCACAGGTCGTCCGCAGCATGGCGTTCAGCTCGCCGCCGGATTTGCGGCATACTCTGTCAAACAGTCCCTCAAAACACCAGAGGTTTGCAAACAAAAGCTTATACGCAAAAGAAGAATGGCGCCCGAGCACATCGAGCATTTCTTTTACAGGCTTTGTGAACTGCCTTTTAAAAGGATGATTTTCCACATCGGTGACAGCCTGTGCGAGCTCGCCTACAATCGTATGCACCGGAGGCATGGAAGCGTGGCCGCCGCTGCTTTTGGCATGAAATTCAATGTTCGTCAGGCCTTTTTCTGCAATTCCAATCAGGGCGCATTCCTTTGTGACGCCGGGGAATACATTTTCTACCACAGCGCCGCCCTCATCGAGAACCATTGCCGGATGAATATCCTGATTCTCAAACCAGTCCACAATTGCGGGACAGGAAGGGCCGTTGATTTCTTCCTGGCCGGAAAAAGCAAAATACAAATCATGCTGCGGCGTAAATCCTTCGGAAATCAGTTTTTCAGCTGCTTCCAGAATGCCGCACAGCGTTCCTTTCGTATCCAGTGTCCCGCGTCCCCACAGCACGCCGTCTTCTAAAATTCCTTCAAACGCCGGTTTTTCCCACTGGGATTCCTCCGCCGGAACGACATCATAATGTGACATCAGCACAACGGGACTGCCCGCTTTCTGTCCTTTCCAGTGATACAGAATGCCGTTTACACCCAGAAACTGACGTTCACATTTTTTATGAATCTCAGGATACAGCTTCACAAGCAGATTTCGGAATTTTTCAAATTCCTCCTCGCAGATGAGCGATGCATCCTGATAGGAAACCGTTTTGCAGCGGAGCATTTCCTGCATGTCGGAGATAATTTTTTGTTCATTTAAGGGAATTTCTTTTTCGGATGGCACGGGCTGCGGTTTTGGGGTAAAGCGTACTGCGCGGATGATGATGACTGCGAGAAATATTAAAATTGCTGCAGCGATGATGGATAATGTGTAGCATAGCATAATTTTTCCTTCTTTCTACTTTATTAATTTTCTTTTTTGGGGGGGGGCATTTTTGTGGCTGTGCGGACGCCGGGCGGCGGAGAGAGGTCCTGGCTTCCTGTTACGGCTCCAGAATGTTAAGAATCCCTAAGCATTCTGCGCTTACGTTTTGGCCCCGGACGGTCGCGGCACCTAGTTCGCCCTGGCCTGCAGCCAGCAGCTAAAGGTGCCGCTTCGGCTTCGCCGCCTGGTTATCTGGCAGAATGCTAAGGGATTCTAAACATTCTTCCAATGTAACAGGAAGCCAGGACCTCTCCCCGCCGCCCGGCTGGTTTTCATAAAGTTTTACTTGAAAAACTGTTCGTATATCTTATATCAGCATAATTGCAGTATATCGTTGCTGGAAATATATATTAATTAAGATATCTTATATCAGCATACTAACAATATGCAGCCATCGAAAAGTCTGTCTGAAAGGCATCCTGTACCAGACATGTTATATCATCATGCTGACAATATACAGCCATCGAAAAGTCTGTCTGTTGGCATCCTGTACCAGACATGTTATATCATCATACTGACAATATACAGCCATTAAAAAGTCTGCCTGTAAAGCATCCTGCATCAGAAATATTCAGCCCAGCCGGAACAATATTCACGTAACACTTCTCGAAAACCAGCCGGGAGAGGGGATTTGCCAGGGATTTCGGCGGCATTGGAAGAATGTTTAGAATCCCTTAGCATTCTGCCAGATAACCAGGCGGCGAAGCCGAAGCGGCACCTTTAGCTGCTGGCAGAAGGCCAGGGCGAACTAGGTGCCGCGACCGTCCGGGGCCAAAACGTAAATGCAGAATGCTTAGGGATTCTTAACATTCTGGAACAGCCGCCGAAATCCCTGGCAAATCCCCTCTCCCGGCGTCCGGTTAGCCAAGCATCCCCCCTCTGAGTATTCTACAGCATCCCCTTCTTATACAGTATTCTCGCAGACCCTATTGCAATCAGTGCCCCCACAGGCACGAGCACGCCAACAGAGCCGGATAAGGATGGCACCAGCAGAAACAGTACAATCATAAATACAAGCGGCGCAATCGAAATCTTCCAGTTTTTACTCACATAAACAACAGCCAGCCCTCCGAATAAAGAAGGCAGAATATTATCAAACGCAGGCTTTACGGCAGGATTATCCAGTATCGGGGTCAGCGGTACAAGCATAGCTACGCCGAGGGCAATAATGACAACCGTCACGATAGATGACGCAGCGACCGCAATTGTAGAAATGACCTCGCCCTCATCGCTTCCCGGTCTGACATCGGCGTTTTCCATTGCAGTCAGCGCTGCCGGGACTTTTAAATTGGTCAGGTTTCCGGTTACAAAGGCCAGGTACGAGCCGGCGGAGCCAAGCATGGGAATGAAGGTAATCACCTCAATAATTCCGACAGTCCAGAAAATCGGAGCCACGCCCAAAAGTCCCTGAAGCACAGGTTTAAATCCGGGCCAGGCATCATAATAAATGCAGGTAATCACCGGATAGGCAAAAATCATGGCAAGGGCGCTTAAAATCCAGATGCGTCCGTAAATATGTGTCATTTCATCAAAACTTTTCTTTTTCATGCGGCCTAACCTCCTATGACTGGCGTAATTACTGCTGCAAAAATCATAGCCCCGAGCATGCTGACGGGCAGGGCATAGTTTTCGAGCCATTTCATATTGCATTTTTTAATCAGAAACCCGCAGATACCCATAATAAGCGCGGAGCATAACAGCACAAAAATGGGAATCCAGCCTTTGAGGCCTGAGCGGATATCTGCAAATACCATGCCGAGAAATGCGGATATCATGCCTAAAAACATGGCGGTCATTAAAATATCGCCCCATTTGCTGTCTTTATTTTTTATTTTCATCAGACCGCCCTGAATTTTTTTGATAAACAGCGGCACCCAGATAAGGCCGGGAAAGATGCCGAGCGTCATGACCCAGGCAATGGCGGTATACACGGAAGGGTCCGTGACTGTTTCGGAAAGGGAGATTCCAATAGCATTTGCGGTAGAAGTCGCTGCCGGCAGCTCGTAAGTAATGGCGCCGATAATGCTTAAGCGCAGCCATGGCAGCGGAAGTCCTAAAAATTTTGATAAGGTGATAACGCCAAGCAGAATGGAAACGGCCGGGGCAATGGTAAACAGGGCAGTGGAGAGCACGGTCCTGTATAACTGCTTTTTGTCAATGCCAAGCTCGTTCCCTCTGCGGAAGGCGCGAATCAGGAAAAACAGGGACTGCGCAATGACAAATACAATCACAGCTCCTGCGAGAACAAACAAAATGGTGCTGTTTGGATGAAAATTCATATGGTTCCTCGCTTTCTTCTGAAATTCAGAATGGTTTCTTGTTTTTAGCTTTTATCCTGTATTCATCATACAGGAAATGGGGGAAAGTAGCAAGCAGGAAAACCAGACGGCTTTTGTGGAATGGTAGTTTGGAAAGTATGTTTTATTGGGAGATAAATGATAAATTTATAGAAAAATCAGTATTATGATTCCTATAAAATTATATCTTTAATGTAATCATAATTTTGTTGACAAAAGAAGTTTTATGTAGTAAAATAGAATAAATTATCGGAAGGATAAATACTATGGATTATCAAAAAATATTGGATGATTTTATCACAGAGTACCCGGATTATAAGAGTGATGCAGATAATTTTACAGAATACCTGGAGACATACTGGAAAAATTCCTTATCAGGTGAGCAGCTTCGCATTTTACTCAGAGGTATAGATGTAGAGTTTATATTACAAAGTCTGATTTATAATGTGGAGGAGATTAAAAGATATAAAAGCAAAACAAAAGCGAAGCGTTATGCCACAGTAGTCGGGCTGTTTTTTAACTATATTCGGAAAAACACGGATATTGCAAATCATGAATTATATGATGCGATTTCATTTAACCGCCTTCGGGAGAATTCATATATGAAACGAATGATGTCTTATATTGAAAAATGTGATTTGCTGGCAGGAATTGCAGAACAGGAGCCTCTGACATCCATACAGGCCGAAAAACTTTTGATATGGGCAAATGAGCAGCTTGAGAATCAGGAATGGGGAGATGCCACAGACTTTAGAAAAGCCATGGCTTCTATTGGAATAAAGATGATGATGCTTTATGGAATCACGTATCGTGAACTGAGAAAAATTAAATGGAAGCAGTATGATGAATATTATGGTTTTATCACGGTAAATAATTTTTCGCTTCGTCTGCCGCCTAAATTATCAAGACAATTACAAAAAATGAAACAATTTATATCGCGCAATGAGGAAAAAAATAAAGAGGAGCTGCTTTTTACGGATATAAATGGAGAACCATGGGGAGATGTGACCTCTTCTTCTGGTATACCCGATTATCTTGGAACACTAATAGAAATTACAAGTGTAACCAGCGTTGTTAAGTATGGAATTGCACAGCTTTTAAAATCCGGGTTAAGCGATTCTGTTATTAAAAAGATAACAGGTGCGAGTGATAAGCTGATTCAGGGATGCGTATTACATGAAGAGGATGAACTTATAAAAATTATTAACAATAAAATTGTTATGGCCGAACTGTATTATGATTTTTAAAGGATGTAAAAGTAAAACAGGAGAAACAAGCTATGGAAGAAAAAAAGGGGGAAATCTTAATCTATCAGTCTGAGGATGGACTCACCAATGTTGAAGTGACTGTGCAAGACGAAACGGTCTGGCTGTCTCAGCAGCAAATGGCTGAATTGTTTCAGACTTCTCGCACAAACGTTGTAGAGCATATAAAGCATATATTTGAGGAGGGAGAATTGGACGAACCTTCAACCTGTCGGAATTTCCGACAGGTTCGGCAGGAAGGAGCAAGGAAAGTTACTAGAGAAATTACTTATTATAATTTGGAT
The DNA here is from genome assembly GCA_947384955.1 of uncultured Eubacterium sp. Taxonomy (GTDB): domain Bacteria; phylum Bacillota; class Clostridia; order Lachnospirales; family Lachnospiraceae; genus Eubacterium_J. The sequence continues at coordinate 19,316 of CANDJC010000020.1, forward strand.
ATGATTATATCTCTTGGATACAGGGTAAAATCTCTGACTGCTACAAAATTTAGAAAATGGGCGACAGAACGATTAAAAGAATATATGATTAAAGGCTTTACCATGGATGACGAACGTCTGAAAGGCAATGGCGGTGGAAATTACTGGAAAGAGCTTTTAGAGCGCATCCGTGATATCCGCTCTTCGGAAAAAGTGCTTTATCGTCAGGTTTTGGATTTATATGCTACGAGCGCAGACTATGATCCTCAAAGTGAGGAATCTATCCGGTTTTTTCAAATTGTACAAAATAAGCTTCATTTTGCGGCACATGGACATACGGCGGCTGAAATTGTTTTTGAACGGGCTGATGCTCAAAAGCCGTTTATGGGACTGACATCTTTTTCAGGAGAATTGCCAGCCTTGAAGGATATTGGAATTGCAAAGAATTATCTAAAAGAAGATGAGCTTAAAATATTAAATAATCTTGTATCTGGTTATTTTGATTTGGCAGAAATTAATGCTATCGAACATCGTCCCATGTATATGAACGATTATGTAAAACAGCTTGATGCTGTATTATCATCAGGTAATAGAAAATTGTTACATAATTCTGGCAAAATAAGTCATTCACAAGCAATGAAAAAGGCAAAGAAAGAATATCAAAAATATCAGGAAGCCACGATTTCTCCGGTGGAAGATGCTTACTTAAAAACTATAAAAACAGCTTCCAAAGCTGCAAAACAGGCTTGCAGGATGAAATGACAGGAGAAAGATACAACCACCCTTTGGAAGGGTGGTTTTGATTTTAATGACGGGAATCATTGCTGATTAGCGGAAATTCAGCATATCGGAAATTTCAGAAAAGCTGATAAGCAAATCGTCATAGATACCAGCCTTTACAGAATCGCGAAAGGTATAGTCACCTGTATCTTCTGATTCAAAATTGTAAACAAGAATACGGTTTTTCTCAGGGTCAGCAATCCAGTATTCCCTGACCCCGGCGGTCCGGTATTTGAAGAGCTTTGTGTAATAGTCCATTCGTCTGCTTCCAGGGGAAACAATTTCTATAATCCAGTCGGGTGCGCCCAAACAGCCTTTGTCATTTAATTTATCGGGGGAGCAGATAACGCTGATGTCCGGTTCTACATAGCTGCTGTCATTTTCATTTAAGAATACGGCAAACGGTGCAGTATAGACTCTGCAGGAGCCATTCTGTTTTCTGATATATTCACGGATGATTCCGAAAAGTTCACCTGTAATTTCCTGATGCCTGCGGCTGGGCGGTGCCATATAATAAATCTGCCCGTCAATCAGCTCTGCATGTACGCCATCTGGCAGGGCATAAATATCATCAATGGTATAATACGGTTTTTGTGCGAATGCCGGCATGATAACATTTCCTTTCCTGATTTTGTGATAATATAAATATTATTTTCATGTGCATTTTATGAAAAAGTATAACATGATGCCAGAGCAATGTACAATAGGAAACTGGCAGTTTTTGTTTTAGGCGTGATAATGTTTCGCAAGGACGCAGCATCCAGATTCTCATTTTTTTATTTTTATCTGTAACAAACTGCACAGGAAAGGAACTAACAATATATGAGGTGGTGATATGGATAAAGAAAAAATGAGTAAAGAAAAAATGAACAAAGAAAAAATGGATGAAATTTATCGTGAAAATGCCGCTATCGTTTATAAATATCTGTGCGGTTTGACGATGGACAAAGAACTCGCCGAGGAACTGACGCAGGAAACCTTTTTTCAGGCAGTCAGAGGAATTGAAGGATTCAGAGGAGACAGCAAAATCTCCGTCTGGCTGTGCGGGGTTGCAAAGAAGCTGTGGTATAAGGAGCTGCAGAAGCGAAGCCGTCACAAAACTGATGCATTAGATGACACAATACCTTCCGGTGAAAATATTGAAAAGAAAAGTCTGGATCATCTGGAAAAAATAGAAATTTTCCGTCTGATGCACAATCTGGACAGTGTCACAAGAGAAGTGATGTATTTACGGCTGGCTGGAGAATTACAGTTTTCTGAAATTGCTAAGATTCTGGGGAAAACGGAAAACTGGGCGAGAGTAACGTATTACCGGGGAAAACAAAACATATTGAAAGGAATGAAAGAATGGAAAGTAAATTAGCCTGTGAGATTGTAAAAGACCTGCTCCCTCTTTATGTGGACGGAATCGTAAGCGACGTTTCGAAAACGAGTATCGAAAGCCATTTAGAGCACTGCAGAGACTGTAATGAAATATACCGCGATATGGCTTTTCATCTGGAAGAGGAAGCGCCGCCGGCAGAGGTTTCAGATGTAAAAAGATTTTTGAGAAAAACGAAGAAGATGTATCTGTTATATGGTTTCGGCGCGCTCAGCTTTCTTGCGATATTTGTCTGCTTGATTGTGGATTTGGCGGTAAATAAAAAAATAACATGGTCACTGATAGCAGGAAGCTCCTGTCTGTTTGCGGATGCTTTTTTATATGTTCTTTGTTACGGCAAAAAGAAGAAAGGCTGCGCTGCCATGTCAGTGATAAGCATTGGGACGTTTGTTCTGCTCTGGGTAATACAGATGAGCAGATATTATCTTATGGAAGCAGGGACGGTCTGGATATTCCGCTATGGGCTGCCGATTCTGCTGCTATGGCTTTTGATACTCTGGATTCCGGTGCTTGGGAGAACATTTCTGAAATGGAATATCTGGGACTGCGCCGCACTGCTTATGCTGCTGTCGATAGCAGGAAGTTATGTTACAAAAGTCATTACGGGAGACTATATATGGGGCGATGCAGTTCCTATGCGGGAATTTATCAGTAACGGATTAGGGGAAGCGGCTGCTGCTGTTATCTTTGCAGCGATTGGGAGGTTTAGAAAACGGAGAAAGTAATTTTCTTGACAATTCTCCTGTTTTATACTACTCTTTATATATTGTTAAAATCATTCCAAATCAAAAAGATATCCCAAAGGAGGAAAAATATGGCTGAGGCAAAGAAGAGTCATATCGAAACAATCACGCTGGAACAGGTTCCGGACAGTGAGAAGAAGAGCTGGCCTTCGATAGCCTTTATCTGGGCGGGAAATGTAATTTGTGTACCCGCACTGATGGTAGGTTCTATGGTATCGGCCGGACTGGATTTTAAAAATTCCATTCTGGCTATGTTTATCGGCTACGGTATCGTGGTCGCTCTGATGATGCTGATTGCGGCGCAGTCTGCGCAGACAGGCAGGCCGACAACCGTTGCGGTATCCCGGGCGCTGGGAGATCAGGGTTCACAGTATACGCTTTCTTTAATTGTTGCAGTTTCTATGATTGGCTGGTATGCTTACCAGACCATTGTTTGTGCGTCATCTTTCTGCATGCTGATGCAGTCTGGCTTTGGCATTAATTTTCCTGAATGGATAGCATGTATTATATGGGGAGCGCTGATGCTGATTACCGCGTTTTACGGCATCGGGCTGACGAATGTGTTAAATGTAATCAGTGTGCCGCTTTTGTTTGTTTTTCTGGTGTACGGTGTTTCGATTGTGCTCGGAGACGGCGGCGCGGCAGTATTGTCCGCTTATCAGCCGTCCGGCGCAGGAGGCATGATGACTGGCATTACGATTTCGGTCGGAGGTTTTATTTCCGGTGCGGCTACCTGCGGCGATTATAACCGTTACAGCAGGGATGGAAAAAGCGCTGCGCTTTCGTGTCTGTTTGGCGTGATTCCGGCAGGCGTAGGCGCGCTGGCATGCGGTGCGGTTTTATCTATCTGCTCCGGGGATTCGGATATTACCGTTATGTTTGCCAATATCGGGCTGCCTGTAGCAGGCATGCTGGTGCTGATTCTGGCGACCTGGACAACCAATGTGGGAAATGCTTATTCTGCGGGGATTGCGGTTGTCAATATATTTAAGCTGAAGGATGATAAAAGAGCGATTGTGACTGCAGCCTGCGGGATTATTGGCATTCTGCTTTCTCTGGGCGGTATTGTTTACTATTTTGTGGATTTTCTGTCTATGCTCAGCTATCTGATTACGCCGATATGCGCGGTGCTGATTGCAGATTACTGGGTCATCGGGCGCGGGAAAAGCGAAGGCTGGGAACCGTTTCCCGGTGTGAACTGGCTTGGGATTACGGCATGGATATGCGGTGCGCTGGTTACATATTTTGATAAATTCTTTGTGCCGGAGCTTGTCGGGATTGCGGTAACGATTGTTGTATACTGGATTTTGTGTACAGCAGTAAAAAATCCTAAGTACAATCCGTTTGCAGAGGCCTGACTTTTTGTTTTAGTTTTATCATACAGAGTCTCTGCATGGTACAGAGCTTTTGCATGGTACAGAGCTTCTGCATGATACAGGATGAAACATTGGATGTTAAGTCCGCATTTAAAATAAGTTTTAGCTGTATAACTGTAAGCTGTAAGATTAAAATAGAAACTAAATAATAGAAACTAATAATAGAAACATTGTTTCATGAAATTCAGAGGAGGTAAAAATGGCAAGAGAGTTAAGGCGAAAAGAGTTAACAGAAATCGTGTATGGTTCCAGTTTTTTTGGCGGCGGTGGCGGCGGAGCCAGTGAGGAAGGCTTAGCGCTGATTGAAGCGATGTATAAAGAAGATGCGGATGCATCGATTCAGATGATTGACGTTATGGAGATGGAAGAAGACCCGAACGTTGTCTCCACTATGGCTGCGGCGCTTGGTTCTCCAGTGGCGACAAAGGGAAAAACATTTCAGAAAGAGTCTGTGAATGCGGTAAAAGGCATGGGAGAAGAAGCCAGGTTTCAGGGAAAAGAGCTGAAATATGTGTATTCCGGGGAAATGGGCGGCGGCAATACGATGCTCCCGCTGTATGCTGCATACAAATGCGGACTGCCGGTTCTTGATACAGACGGCAACGGGCGGGCTGTGCCGGAGCTGAATACAGGCCTGCTGCCGATTCACGGTATTCCGACAAGCCCTGTCATCCTGGCAAGCGAAGCAGGAGACAGGATAGCAGCGCGGACAGAAGACCCGATGGACTGCAGCGGATGTGAAAAGATTGCCAGATATATGTGCCAGGCATTTGACCAGGGCATCGGCATTGCGGTCTGGATGATGAACCGGAAACAGCACCTGAAAGCCTCGGCAATCGGGCAGATGACGCTGGCCATAGAAACCGGGGATATTCTGATGAATACGCCGCCTGCAGATGCTGTGAAAAAGCTGCAGGAATATTTTGACGCAAAAGAAATTCCGTTTGCACCGATTGCAGCATCAGGGACCATTACGGATATTCAGATTACATCGCAGGGCGGATTTGATACGGGCGTAACAACTGTAAAAGCGGATGACGGCGGTATTTATAAGGTGATATTCCAGAATGAAAACCTTTACGTGCAGTCGGAAGGAAAGACCATTGTGACGGTTCCGGCCATTATTTCGATGCTCGATTTAGGCAGTGAAAAGATGGCAGTTCCGATATCGAACAGCGAGACTTTTGTGGGACAGAAAGTGGCACTGACACAGACCAAAGCGAATGAGCGCTGGTATGACCTGCCGCAGGGGTATGGGTGCTGGGATGAGGTGCTTATCAGCGCCGGCTACAGGGATGTGAAGCCGGAAGTGAGGTTCTGGTAAGAAGCATTGGCGAAAAGCTAAGTAAAAATGATAAGTAAATATAATAAGTAAATTTTTAGCGGTTCAGACAGGGGCTGGTGCATGACTTTAGAAGCAGCAGTCTTCGGCCTGAACTTTTTTACTGGCTTTTATGTGTTTAATAACTCCGAATTGTCAGAAAAAGTTCCAAAAGCAGAGTCTGCGGATATCATTATCTGTCACACAGTTTGATGAAAACAGCTTAAAATAAAGGCTTAGACAGCTTTTGAAGAATTACTTTCAGGTAACATTCTATAGTAAACTGTTAATATCAGATATTTTATATGATTTTTGTACTTTTATCAACGCTGGTTGTAAAGCCTCCTAAAATCGCAATCCTTTTTTCTATATATCCTTCCGTATGTTCCAGGGCGCTGCTCTGGATTGGCGGGAAAACGAAAAAGCTGTTTGGAAAAAAATACGGCAGAAAAATTCCGGTATGGTGCGGCTTGCTTCTGACCTGGTTTTTAACCGGGTTCTGGCATGGCGGTTCGTGGAATTATATTATAGGTGTCGGTCTGTGGATGTGGTTTGTGATTGTGTTTGGAGATGCGGCGGAGCATCTGAGCGGAAAAATAACAGCGTTATTCAAAATACGGACAGACTGCTTTAGCTGGAAGCTGTTTCGGCAGGTGCGCACACTGCTGCTGTTTGCATTTGGACTGGGAATGTTTCCGGCTGTCAGCTTCCGAAGCGGCCTGGAAATTTATCGGGCGGGTTTTTCTGTCTTCAATCCCTGGATTTTTTTCAATGATTCTTTTCCTGGAATGGGGCTTTCGGCTGCAGACTATGGCATCATCCGCCTGTCCGTATCAGCCATTGCGGCAGCGGGGATTTTAAAAGCGGTTAAAAAAATGCCGGTCAGGGAGTGGATTGCGCAGCAGAATCTCGTGTTCCGCTGGCTTTTGTGGACGCTGCTGTTTTTAACAGTGCTGATATACGGAAAATACGGGCCGGGATACGATGCGGCAGAATTTATTTACAGGGGGTTTTAGGAATGGGACATGTATCTGCAAAAATCCGTGCGGGTTATAAAAAGATGCTGAATTTTGCTGGATTTTTGATACTGCTTGGCTTTGTTTTTACCCGTACGACGTATCTGTTTCGCAACTGCGGCATGGACAGGGAGCATGTGCTTGGCATCCGGAATGAAGAAAAATTTGATGTCGTATGTATAGGCGGGAGCTCGACGTTTGTATACTGGGAGCCGTATTTAGCCTGGAAGGAATATGGAATGACATCCTATAACCTGGCAACGAATTCGGCAAATCCGCCTGTCATAAGCGGATATACCAAATACCTGCTTCGGATGCAAAAGCCGGAGCTTGTCGTCATCGATGTCCGTTCGTTTACCGGAGGAACCGGAACAATCAGCAGTGATGAAGGGCCAGTCAGAAAAATGACGGATTCCCTGCCGCTGTCCATTCAGCGGATACAGACTGTGACGGATACTTTAAATTACTACAATGCATCCGGCGGCGGGCAGTCAGATAATCTGTCGTTTTATTTTGATATTGCAAAATATCACAATGAATACGCGAGGCTTGGCGGCGAAGTGAACTGGAAGTATATGGCCGGTAAATGTAAAAGCAGATATAAAGGATTTGAATTTATCAGCAATCCCTGCCATGCAGTCATTAAGGAGCCGGAAGATTACAGGACAAAGGAGAGGGCAGAGCTTGACCCGGTAAAAGAAAAAAGTCTCAAAGCTCTGCTGGAGGAGCTGAAAAAAAGCCGCGTGAATGCGCTGTTTGCTGCAGGGCCGATTCCGGTTTCAAAAGACACACAGATGCAGTATAATACGATAAGCGACATCGCAGCTTCGTATGGCTGTGAATTTCTGAATACGAATGATTATTATGAAGAAATGGGGCTGGATTTTTCGAAAGACTTTTACAATGCCGGGCATGTAAACGTGTATGGGGCAGAGAAGTATACACGGTTTACAGCAGACTTTATTAAGGAGCATTACCGTATCGCAGACCACAGAGGGGATGAAGCGTATGAACAGTGGGATGCAGATTATCTGGAGGCAAAGGAACAGGAGATGGCGGTAAAAGCGCTGATTGACGAGCAGGCGGATGCGAAGGAAAAAGCGAACAGGGCCGGGAAGAGGCTGAAAACAGTCAAAGAGGATTTTCTGGAATGGTGCGGCATGGCTGCGGATGAAAATTATACGGTGCTGATTCTTTCAAAAGGGAATAAACCCGCTGCCGGTATGCCTGGCCGTCTGTGGAATATTACTGGCGGCGAGCGGGAGCTGATAAGAGTCTGTACAGGCAGGCAGGCGGTTTATGAGAGCGATGCTGTGCTGGATGAGGCGTATCATGGCGTATTTGGGTCGGATAATAAGGGGTATGAAATAAACTGCGGCGAAAAAGGATGCCTGGCGGTGGATGGCAGGCAGTATGATTTAAAAAAGGATGGTATTTATATTCTTGTGTTTGATAATCATTATAATCAGGTGCTGGATATGGTCAGGGTTTCTGGGAAAGATAAGCAGGGGTATGTGTGGGAGCATTTCAAGAAGTTCTAAGTTTTCTGCTTCAGGGTTTCGGCAGTGAACGGACCGGCGCCTGATACCCTGGCGAGTCCCCAAATCCTGGATGCCGGTTTTCCGTCTTTAAAAGTCATTTCCTTTCCGAAACGGGGTGTCTGGTATATTATAATATGCTTTCGATTGTTCTGCAAGAAAAACCGCTGCATATAGGATATTTTAAAAATGACTGGAAAAATAGAAACAATATGGTGTATAATATATTCTTAAAAAGGAGTATTTCGCCATGTTATTCATTTTTCTGACTGGAAGCATCTTTATTCTGGAATACTATATCAAAAAATATATGGACCGTACAGGAACGCTGCAGGAACAAAGGCCGCTTTTCAACGGAAAAATCATACTGAAGAAATATTACAATACAGGTGCAGCCGGAAATTTTCTAAGCAGCCGACCGGAATGGATGAAGCGGATACATGCAGGGATGCTTGCAGCGGTATCTGTGCTGCTGTGCACTCTGCCAAAGAAGCGGCATGCTTTTGCAAAGACGGGACTTTCCTTTCTGGCAGGCGGTGGTGCGAGCAATCTGCATGACCGTCTGTCGAAGGGGCATGTGGTAGATTATTTCAGCCTGGGGTTCGGGCCGAAGCGGTTTCGCAGGCTGGTGTTTAATCTGGCGGATTTTTTTGTATTTGCGGGCATTATATTATGTATGATTCAGATTCTGGCAAAGGAGGACTGACAGCAGAATGATAAAAGCACAGACGATAAAACAGGAAGAAAATCCGCTGGGCACAAAACCGGTGGGAACGCTGCTGGCAGAGTTTGCAGTTCCAAGCATTATCGCTATGCTGGTCAGCGCGCTGTATAATATTGTAGACCAGTTTTTTATCGGGCATTATGTCGGGATGCTTGGAAACGCTGCGACGAATGTGGCGTTTCCGCTGACGATGAGCTGTACCGCGATTTCTCTGATGTGCGGGATTGGCGGGGCTGCGAACTTTAACCTGAATATGGGGCGCGGCAATAAAGAAAAGGCGGCAAAATATGCGGGCAATGCGATTTCAATGTGTTTTGTAATTGGAATCCTTCTATGTGTGCTGACGAGGATTTTTCTAAAGCCGATGATGATTACGTTTGGCGCTACAGAACAGACGCTGGATTACTCGCTGATTTATACGGGCATTACTTCTTTTGGATTTCCGTTTCTGATATTTACGACTGGCGGCTCGAATCTGGTAAGGGCAGACGGAAGCCCGAGGTTTTCCATGCTGTGTACGCTGACGGGCGCGATTGTTAATACGGTGCTGGATGCTTTGTTTATGATTGTATTTCATCTGGGCATTCAGGGAGCGGCGATTGCAACGATTACCGGACAGGCAGTTTCTGCCCTGATGGTGGCATTTTATCTGACGCGTTATAAAACCGTTCATCTTGGAAAGGAGTGCTTCAGGCCGAAAGCGTCTTTTTGGGGAAATATTGCAAAGCTCGGCATGTCGCCGTGTATTAACCAGCTGGCTATGATGGCGGTGCAGATTGTGCTGAACAACGTGCTGACGTTTTACGGAGCGCAGTCGGCATATGGCGGCGATATTCCGCTAGCTTGTGCAGGCATTATATCCAAAGTCGGGATGATGTTTTTTTCGATTGTCATCGGGATTTCCCAGGGAATGCAGCCGATTGTCAGCTTTAATTACGGGGCGCAGCAGTATCCGCGCGTGTTAGAAGCAGTCTGGAAGTCCATTGTCTGCGCTACGGTGATTTCAATCATTGCTTTTTTGTGTTTTCAGATATTTCCAAGGCAGATTATCGGCGTGTTCGGACAGGAGAGCGAGGAATATTTTCAGTTTGCGGAACGGTATTTCAGGATTTATATGTTTTTCACATTTGCAAACCAGTTTCAGCCGATTGTCGCGAATATGTATACGTCCATAGGGAAAGCAGCGGCGGGGGCTATGATGTCGCTGACCAGGCAGATTCTGCTGTTAATGCCGCTGTTAATGATTCTTCCGCGCTTCTTCGGGCTGGATGGGGCGATGTATGCGGCTCCGGCTGCGGATTTTGTGGCGTTTCTGATTGCGGGAAGCATGCTGCTGAAAGAAACGCGCAGGCTGAAGAGGGAGGGGAGCAGCAGTGCAGAATCCTGACCCGGACGAATTTTTTATTTTAAACGGTTAGCAGCTGCCTGTGTATTTCTCTCTGCTGCTGACCGGATTTGTTCCTGAGCGATTTCGTAGGCAATGTTCAGCAGTTCTTTGATTAATTCTGATATATGTATTTTTTGATTTAATTCTTTTCTGGTGTAGTAAATATAAAAAAAGTTTTCCCCGGTGCTTTCAGAGGCCTTTAATGTATGAGAGATTGAGCCGAATTCACACGGTACGGCTATTTCTGGAAAAACCATGCTTATTTTGGAAAATTCCGGTTTGCCAAAACCGCTGTTAAACTGTTTGGTAGAAATAATCGTAAAATTGAATTCCAGGTTTTCTCTGTCAGCGAAATGATAAAGAGCTTCCATAATCTGAATCTGACGCTTCCTTTTGCGCAGTGACATTTTCAGCTGCGGTAATGCGTTTGTCTCATATTCGAGCTCAAGCTGGCGGGCATCCATGCGGCATGCTGCAAGTGCATTCTGGCTGATGGTATTAGAATAACCCAGTCCGTTTAATTCTTTTTTCAAGTCGGCAAATTCCCGCTCAATGGTTTGTGCAGCCTCTTCATTCCCAGAAAAGATTGCCTGATACTCTGCTTCCGTTTTCCAGATAGGATGCTTCCTGAGACTGCGGTCAAGATATTCTGCTGCCAGTTCATGACAGGGCAGGTTTTTCATGAAATAGATGATATCGCTGTCGCTGAGCAGACGGATAATGCCGAAAGATTCCGTTTTAAGTCCGTTATTTGTTAAGCAGTCATATGGAATATATGTTTTTTTCATACATGTTTCGATAATATCGGATAGGATGTTTTGCAAAAGATAGGCTTCGTACAGCACTGCCGGATGATTCTGCAGCCATTTGCGTTCAGCGTCTCTGGCATAAACGACATTTTCAATGACACTGACTGCAGTTTTATAATAACAGAGTCTGTATTCCGCATTCTGCCTGAAAACATAAATGCTTTCTAACAGTCTGATATAATCAATTCTGATATTTTCAAAACCTGTCATATAAGCATCCCGAATCAGGTAATCCAGCTTATCCACATCAATCATGGAAGAATTTAATAATTCAATCAGACAGTTTAACAGCTGTTTTTTATCGGTAAGAGATTCTGTGTACTTGTATCCGGTAATGCAGCGTGCGAAAAAAGACCAGCGGCTTTTTTCAATGACAGCACCGTATACGTTCAGTCCGACAATGACACTCATCAGTTCATGAGCCGCGGCTTTATAAGAATTTTTAGATATTTCTATAGGCAGCAGAGCATCATCTGTCAGGCTGATAATTATCTTGTGAAGCGCTTCGTGCTTGGTATTGTCAAAATAGAAATCCTCTCCGGTATGAGAAAACGGGGCATGTCCGACATCATGGAGAAGACATGCGATTTCAAAAACCGGAAGATAATCTTTGACAGTGTGAAAGGAAGAGATGTGATTCAGGCTGCAGGAATTTTCAAATGCCCGGGCTGCGATTCTGCCTAAATGATATACACCTAAAGAATGTGTGAAGCGGTTGTGGACAGCTGATGTATACAGAGGAGAATAGCTCGTCTGAATGATGTCGCGCAGCCGCTGGAAATTTGCAGTATCAATGATCTGACTGATAAGCTGGTTATCGATTTCGATATATCCGTAAACAGGGTCTTTAAATTTTTTGAAACTCATAATACCCCCAGTGCTCTTTTAACTGCCGATGCCTGAAATGCCTTTAATACGGTGTATGACAAAGAGGTGCAGAAACGTTCCCATAAATCAAGAGGACTTACATGGGCAAGCAGCCGGATTCCTTTGGAACCGTCTTTTTCAAAGGCTTCAAACATATCGGAATAGTCTTCAATGACTGCTGCCTGGCTTTCACGGGATACTACAAGGACAGCCTTCAATTCACCGCTGCTGTTCAGCTGCTCTATGACTCTGGCACCATAATCATCCAGGTCACTGTAAAAAATTTCACGCCGTGAATCCGTTTCTATCAGGTCAATAAATGCATTAGCTACTAAATCTTCAATCTGAATATAAATATTGTGCATATTTTCCTCCGTTAAAATTCGTATTTTTATAATGAAGTGTTTTAACTATTTTATGCAGAATGGTTAAAAAAACTACTGGTATTTAATAAAAATCTGAATCAGATATTTAAATTGAAATCATAATAGCACAAAAAGATGTACATGTCCAGATGATTCTTTTGCGTGATTTCTAAAAAATAGAGTTGAGAAATCTGTGAATTAGTGCTATTTTATATACAGAAGGATTTCATTTAATTTAATCTAGGGAAGGAAAGTAAAAAACATGAGCAAAAAACCTACGGTATTAATGATTTTAGACGGATTCGGCTTAAATGACAAAACAGAAGGCAATGCAGCCGCACAGGCACATACGCCGGTGATTGATAAGCTAAAGGAAGACTATCCGTTTGTAAAAGGCTATGCCAGCGGGCTGGCGGTAGGACTGCCGGACGGGCAGATGGGCAATTCGGAAGTAGGACATCTGAATATGGGCGCCGGGCGCATTGTGTATCAGGAGCTTACAAGGATTTCAAAAGAAATCGAAGACGGTGTATTCTTTCAGAATGAAGCTCTTTTGGCAGCAGTGGAAAACTGCAGAAAGAACGGCTCAGACCTGCATCTGTTCGGGCTTGTTTCAGACGGCGGCGTGCACAGCCACAATACCCACATTTACGGGCTGTTAGAGCTTGCAAAAAGGGAAGGGTTACAGAATGTTTATGTGCACTGCTTTATGGACGGGCGTGATACGGCACCGGAGTCCGGGAAAGGGTTTATTCAGGAATTAGCGGACAAGATGCAGGAAATCGGCGTCGGACAGATTGCTACGATTAGCGGACGCTATTATGCGATGGACCGCGATAACCGCTGGGACAGGGTAGAAAAGGCATACCTGGCGCTTACAAAAGGCGAAGGCGTGAAAGCATCTGATCCCGCTGCAGCTATGCAGGCGTCTTATGATGACGGAAAGACGGATGAATTTGTCCTTCCGACTGTCATTGAAAAGGACGGGCAGCCGGCAGCAGTGGTAAAAGACCATGATTCTGTCATATTCTTTAATTTCCGTCCGGACCGTGCAAGGGAAATGACAAGGGTATTCTGCTGCGATGATTTCAGCGGATTTGAGCGCGGTGCAAGAAAACAGGTAAAATTCGTCTGCTTTACCGAATATGATGTGACGATTCCGAATAAGGAAATCGCGTTTAAGAAAGTAGAGCTTCAAAATACATTTGGCCAGTTCCTGGCTGCAAACGGCATGACGCAGGCAAGGATTGCGGAAACGGAAAAATATGCCCATGTTACCTTTTTCTTTAACGGCGGCGTAGAGGAGCCGAATAAAGGAGAAGAGAGGATTCTTGTGAAATCTCCGAAGGTGGCTACCTATGACCTGCAGCCGGAAATGAGCGCTCCTGCAGTCTGCGACAAGCTCTGCGAAGCAATCCGTTCCCAGAAGTATGACGTAATTATTATTAACTTTGCAAACCCGGATATGGTAGGGCATACGGGTGTCATGGATGCGGCAGTCAAAGCAGTGGAAGCAGTGGATGCCTGTGTGGGCAGGGCAGTGGAAGCGCTGTTAGAAGTAAACGGGCAGATGTTCCTCTGTGCAGACCACGGCAATGTAGAACAGCTGATTGATTATGAAACAGGCGTGCCGTTTACTGCGCATACCATCAATCCGGTTCCGTTTATTCTGGTTAATTATGACCCGGCGTATACGTTAAAAGAAGGCGGGCGCCTGGCAGATATCGTTCCGACCTTAATCGAAATGATGGGCATGGAAAAACCGGCTGAAATGACAGGGGAATCTCTGCTTGTAAAACGTTAATCCATATGGATGAATCATAGATATGTCTGAGAAAAAAGCCGGATGGAGAGGTTTCTTCACCCGGCTTTTTGAAAAAACAGGGGTAACAGGCCAGCTTGTCTGAACTGTTATAACAGGGGAGCTGCGATGGGAAAAATATTTAATGTAAGTGCAGACTGCAAGCAAAATCTGCACTATATGGTGGATATCAGCGAGCGCCTTCCAAAGATAAAAAAACTGATAGACGCAGGGGAATATTTTTCAATCAGCCGTGCAAGGCAGTACGGCAAGACTACGACTCTGCGGGCATTGAAAAAATATCTGCAGGAAGAGTATCTGGTAATCAGCCTGGATTTTCAGAAACTGGATGCAGCCAAATTTCAGGACGGAAATATTTTTTCGCTTGCATTTGCTTCTTATTTTATCCAGGTGATGGAAAGGGAATACAGGTTCAGAGGGTGGGAAAGCAGTGAGGAGCTTGAAGAACTCAGGGAGACTGTAAAAAACAGTCCGAAAACGTTTTCCCTGTTTGAGCTGTTTGGGCATCTGAGCCGGATTTGTGAGACGGCACAGCTTCCGGCTGTACTGATGATTGACGAGGCGGACAGTGCGGCGGATAATCAGGTGTTTTTGGATTTTCTGTCTCAGCTTCGAAGCTGCTATATAGACAGAGATGAAACGCCGGGATTTCATTCGGTCATTCTTGCGGGGGTTTATGATATCAAAAGCCTGAAACTGAAAATACGCTCAGAAACAGACCATCAGACGAACAGTCCGTGGAATATAGCGGCTGATTTTGATATCGATATGAGCCTGTCAAAACAGGGTATCGAAGGAATGCTGAAAGATTATGAAAAGGATTATCAGACCGGCATGAACAGCCGGGAACTGGCGGTATTTATTTATGATTATACATCCGGGTATCCGTATCTTGTATCGAGGATTTGTAAGCTGATAGATGAAAAAATAGCAGGAACTGTGCAGTTTCCGGATAAAAATGCGGCATGGACGAAGGCGGGATTTTTAGCGGCTCTGCGGCTGCTTTTACAGGAGGAAAATACACTGTTTGAATCTCTTGATAACAAACTGATTGATTTTCCGCAGCTAAAGCAGATGCTTCAGGAGCTTCTGCTGAACGGCAGGATAATGGAATATGTGCCGGGAGATACGGGCATTCGGATGGCAGTTATGTTTGGATTTGTAATATTGAAAAACGGGATTGTTTCTGTTTCGAACCGTATTTTTGAAACAAGGCTTTATAATGGATTTCTTGCTGAAAAATCCAGGCAGCTGCATATTTCACAGACTGCACCTGAAGAGAGGAACCAGTTTTTCGTCAGCGGACAGCTGGATATGGAGCTTGTACTTCAGAAATTTGTCAGCTATTATACAGAACTGTTTGGAGATTATAAGGAACATTTTCTGGAAGACAATGGACGGTGCTTATTTCTGCTATATGTAAAGCCGATTATTAATGGAACGGGGAATTATTATATAGAGTCGAAAACAAGGACAAACAGGCGTACGGATGTAATTATTGATTTTAATGGTCAGCAAATCATTGTAGAACTAAAAATATGGCATGGGGAAGAGTATCACAGACGGGGCGAGGAGCAGCTTTCAGGCTATCTGGATGAATATCATTTGAAGCGGGGCTATCTGGTCAGCTTTAATTTTAACAAAAATAAAAAGACGGGCGTCCATAAGATTGTATATGGTGATAAGGTACTGATTGAGGCTGTGGTCTGATAAATAATGTGATTTGTACACGCAAAAGGCATCCGTAACGAAGATATTTCGCTAACGCAGCGTTTCGGCAGAATGCTGCGTTAGCTATGCTGCGGACTGTTACATCAGCGGTGCAATTGCTTTCATCAGAAGGCCCGTTACTTTTACGGTGAATTTTTCCTTCTGTACGGTCTGCTCAGTAACGGCTCTGCATTTTGCAAGTGTATTTTGAAAATCTGCTTCAATCTGCGCGATGCAGTCCGTGCCGTACAGATAGGCAGCACATTCAAAATGGTGGTACAGGCTGCGGTAATCCAGGTTAATCGTTCCCACAACAGCTTCCGTATCGTCGCTGACAAAGACTTTTGCGTGCACGAACCCGGGCGTATATTCATAAATCTTTACCCCGGACTGAAGCAGCGGTGCATAGTGCGTTTTTGCCAGGGCATAAGGCACTGCTTTATCCGGGATTCCCGGCAGGATAAGTATCACTTCCACGCCGCGTTCAGCTGCGAACCGGAGAGCTGTTTCCATTTCGCTGTCCAAAATTAAATAGGGCGACATAATATGTACATAGTCAAGCGAGCGGTTTAAAATGTCCATGTAAACCCGTTCGCCTACCCGGTCATCGTCTAACGGGCAGTCGCCGTAAGGGATGACAAACCCTTTCGCATCCTTTACAGGAAGTGTCGGATAGGATAGGAAATGCGCATAGTCTGTTTCTTTTTCCGAAATTCCCCACATCTGCAGAAACATCAGCGTGAAGCTCTTTACAGCATCTCCTTTCAGCATGACTGCGACATCTTTCCAGTGCCCGTATTTCACAGTCTGATTAATATATTCATCTGCCAGGTTGACGCCTCCGTTAAAAGCGGTATGCCCGTCAATGACCAGAATTTTCCTGTGGTCCCTGTAGTTATAGTGAGTGGATACAAAAGGCGTTGCTTTTGCAAACACTTTGCACTGAATGCCAAGCGCCTGTAAACGCTTTGGATAATCATGCGGCAGCAGCGCAAATTCGCAGGTGCCGTCATACATCACGCGCACATCTACGCCCTGGGCGGCTTTCTTTGCCAGAATCTCGAGAATCCGTCCCCACATAATTCCCTCGTCTACAATAAAATACTCCATAAAAATAAAGTGTTCCGCCAGCTCAAGCTGTTTCAGCATTTCGTCAAATTTGTCCTCGCCCATAGGAAAATAGGTTACCTGTGTCTGGTCATAAACCGGATGGCACCCGCTGCGCTGCATATAATGGGCTAAGGATGCGGCGCCTTTATCCTGCTCTGCAAACCGCTCCATAGTATCTTCAGACTGCGCAATACATTCCTTTGTCTCTGTGATAAGCTCGCTGATGCGGGCTTTGACTGCAATGTGTCCGATATCGCTTTGTGTATAGATAAGCAAAAGCACGCCGAATACCGGCATCAGCATAATGATAATCAGCCATGTGATTTTTACCGTGGGATTCATCTGGCTGTTTAAAAGCAGGACTACCATGATAAACCGCAGCACGGCTGCTGCACCTATGGCATGCGGCAGAAAATCGCCAAACCACTGCAGGATGCCAAAAAGAATCAGCACCTGGGCCAAAAGCATGAGAAGAATCAGTCCGAAGCGGCTGAAGATGGCGTGGATAATGCCTTTCTGCCCTTTTTTTAAGAGACGCAGGCCTTTATTTTTATAATCTCTCTGCATCTTAGTTCCTCCTTTGAATTCTTTGAAGAGTATTATAAACCATACTGCTGCTGGATTGTCAAGCATGGATGAAAAATTTAATACCTGCAAAGTGTGCCGTGAAAGCGGCAGCGGAGGAAGACGCAGCGGCAGGCTCTGCGCTAATCGTGTCTTTCTTCAGTGTTATCAAAACATTCACAGAACCTTGCTGCAAACGACGGCGTTTCTCCGGCTGCAAGCAGATGCGCCACATCTCCAAAGCTGCTCATGCGGAAAGACGCGATGCCTCTGCGGCGTTCTTCGGTAACCAGTGTCGTAACGGAAGACGGAGCCGCACAGGTTCCGTGCCACAGCACCATTGGCGAGATGCCGAGCAGATGACCAAGCAGCACGCATTCCAGCCCGAAATGACAGAAAAAAGCAATGGTGTCCATATTGCTGTGTACGGCACGGTAATAATTTCCTTCGCGTTCATAGCCGTGTTTTGCAAGCAGTTCATCAAACGAGCGGGTGATGCGGTGATATTCTTTCGATACGCTGCCTTCCTGCAGGACCGGATGCTCAGACCATGCGTCTTTGTCGTAGAATGCCGCGATTTTTGTCCAGTCGCCGGGCAGCCAGTCCCAGGTAATGGATTTGCCGTCTTTATCAGGCCTGTGAATGAGCGGATTAAATTCCTGCAGCCAGTCACATTCCTGCGCGTGCCGGTTCATTTTCTGTAAGGTCAGGCTGGCTGTGTCTTTTGCACGTCCTAACGGGGATACGTAAAAATTTTGAATCTCCATTTTAGAAATCCGTTCAGAGAGCAGCTGCGCTTCCTTCCAGCCGGTTTCGGTCAGAGAGTCGGCTGCGTAGTCAGGGTCTGCATGTCTTATAATGAAAAGTTTCATAGTTTCAATCTCCTTGTGTTTATGATGTTATCAGCTGATTTTCTTTGGTAAGATAGCACGTTTATGGAAAAAAGTCAATGCCGGTAAAGGAGGATGCAAATCGTTCCGCAATAATTACAAAGTATTCCCGCCCGGATAAATCAGCCGGATTTTCTGTTAAACTGATGAAAGAATCAGCAGACAGGAGGAGAAAAGACGATGAATTTCTTAGACAGGTTTTGGGAAACCGTGCATCAGTATCCGGATAAAACGGCGATTACAGATTTAAACGGTACCAGAATCATTACTTACCGGGAACTTTATATGCTGAGCGGCAGAGCGGCTGCCAAACTGATTCAGACAGGCGGTGCAGCGAAAAAAGCCGTGCTGGTATGTATGAACAGAAGCATAGAATATGTAGCGGCTGAAATCGGAATTATGATGGCAGGGGCGGCTTTTGTTCCTTTGCCTTACGAATATCCGAAGGAGCAGATATCAGGCATCAAAAAAGACTGCGGGGCAGCATGCACAATCGACGCTGCGTGGATGGAAGATATCGGCAGCTTTGACCCGGTGGTAAAAGGGGAAGAAGCGGATACGGAACGGGCATTGATTCTATATGCATCCGGTTCTGACGGACGGCCAAAGGGAATTGTGCACAGCCACGCCAGCCTTTACAGAGGCGCTATGCGCAGCGTACATGCATTCGGGCTGGGAGAGGAGGAGCGTCTGGCGGCTTCGGCTCCAATGTCGTCTGCAGTATGTATTTTAGAGTATTTTGCAATTTTATTAAGCGGCGGATGCGTGCATATTCTTACGGAAAAGGCCAGGAAGGATGTACGTCTTTTGGAAGATTATTATGCGGATAACGGGATTACCTGCGGTTTTATCAGCCCAAAGATGCTGCGCTATTTTAAGAACCGGGATGGAGCGCTGAAAAAGGTATTTACCGGCGGCGGACGGCTTTCTATGCTGTGCGGCGCCGGGTATGAGCTGTATCATCTGTATGGAACGGGCAAGACGGCATTTCTGATATCTTTTTATAAGGTGGAGGCTCCTATGGAAAATACGCCGATTGGAACGCCGGCGGACGGAATAGAGATACTTCTGCTGGATGATGAGGGAAACGAGGTAACAGACGGCGCGCAGGGGGAAATCTGTGTCAGGGGTATCGTTGGGGAATGTTATCTGAACCTGGAGGAACAGAGTGCGCGGACATTTGTCAGACAGGAGGACGGAAGCATTCTGCTGCATACAGGAGATATCGGGCAGAAGCTGCCGGACGGGAATTTTGTCTGTGTGAAAAGAAAGGGCTGACATTTGGACAGAGGGATGGAAGACTGACAGGCATACGCACGCTGTTTCTGACTGGACGCCGGACGGGGGATTCTGGCTGCATAAAAAATTCCTCCGCCCGGTATCCGGTTAATCATTAGATAATTTTTATCAGAATGTATCATCCAGACAGCCGTATCGCATCCGTTAATCGGAATGAATCATCTGGAAATCTGTATCGTATTCATTAATCGTAATCTTTATCCCAGTCCAGTATCTGTCCGGTTTTTGCATGAATGGTGTACTCATATTCTACACGGCCTTTCACGAGTTCGATTTCATATACAGGAACGCCGTCGTCCGTATCAGATTCGGCTTTTACAACCACTGCGCCCGGTACTTTCTCCAGAGCAATCTGTTTTGCTTTTTCAATGCCAATATCACTGCTGCTTCCTGAAGCGTTTGAGGAGGCAGTGTATTTCCATTCGTATTCTGTCAGGGCGCCTGTTCTGGCATGAAATTCCAGCTTGAAGGTTTTGCTGGAATCTGTCATTTTTACTTTGTAATAATCGATGCCGTCGTCAAATTTGCGGGCAATGCTTACGATGGTGCCTTTTTTTACCCTGTTTTGCGCCAGGCGTCTGATTTTGCTTTCGCTGAGAACGGCCTTCTGGCTTTCCGGGTTTACGGATATTTTTTCCCAGCTGTATTCTAATATTCTGGCGTCTTTCGCGCGGTAAGTGATTTCGTATTTCTTATTTCCTTTGACCAGCTGTACCTCATATACGAGCGTGCCTTTTTCATAATCCTGGTCTGTTTCGGTAATCGTGGCACCGGGAACTTTTTCCAGTGCTTTTTCTCCTGCCTGGCGTTCGCTGCTGATGGATGCGGCGCAGGCGCTGTGTGTCCATGCCAGAGTGCCGGCTGCTGCAAAACATGCGGTAAACAGGGCTGCTTTCATAGTTTTTGTAAGTTTCATTTTAAATTCCTCCTTTAGAAAATATAGATTCATATTGAAATAAAAAATTGAATTAGCATTAAAATACCGGATTAATCCGCGGGTTCGGCTTCCCAGCTGCGGATAGCTCCGCTGTAGGCATCGATTTCAAATTCATATTCCATGCCGTTATAAATGATTTTTCCTTCATATTCCATGATGCCGTCGTCCAAATCCGTTTCAAATTCGAAGATGTCGCTGACCGATGCTCCCGGAACCTGAGCCAGCGCCAGTTCTTTTGCTTTTTCTTCGGAAATCTTTTTTTCTCCGGTTCTGGAATGAGACGGAGCAGTTTCGGTGTCATAGTCGTATTTTATAATACTTCCGTCAGAGGCATCGATTTCGTAATCATATTCTTTGCTTCCTTTATCATAAAATTCGATTTCATATACTGTGCGCCCGTGCTCATAATCCAGCTCACACTTTAGAAAAACGGCATCCCTGCTGGAAACGCCTGCATGTTTGAGTGCCTTTGCTTTGGCATCTTCCTGCGTAATCACAGCTTCCCCGTTCTTCTGACTGGCTGCTGAATCAGCGGCAGCGCCGTTTTTGCCTGCATTCTGCTGGCTGGCGGATGTGCCGTTTTTAGCAGAATTCTGCGGGCCGCTGGCGCTGCCGTTATTATCAGTATTCTGCGAATCGTCGGCAGTGCTGTTTTTGTCAGTGTTCTGTGAATCGCTGGCAGCGCCGTTTTTGCCTGTATTCTGTGAACCGTCGGCAGCGCCGTTATTATCAGTATTCTGCGAATCAGCGGCTGTACTGCCCTGACTGGTGTCCGGCGTGCTGGAATCGATAATGCTTCCGGTCAGGGCATCAATGTCGTATTTGTAAGTCTGCCCTTCGTTTGTAAAATCTACCTGATAATAATCCACACCGCTGCGGCTGGCAAGGTCAGATGCGGTAAATTCCACATCCGCTGCGGACAGGCTGGCATCTTCTAATGCCACGCGTTTTGCTGCGTCTAATCCGATAAAATCCATCTGTGCTTTCTGTCCTGCACAGCCGGAAAATAACAGTGCAGTCAGTCCGGCAGCGCATAGAAAATAGTTTGCTTTCATGCGTTACTCCTTTTCTTCATTTTTAATTCTGATTTTATTCTTTGCTTTTGTACTTGAACTGATTCTAAATCAGATTTATGAAATGAGTATGAAATTTCAAAAATTTTTTCATGCGCTTCCGGCATTCTTTATTTTGGGCAGAAGTTCAGTCTGTCCGGTATCTGGCAGGTGCAGTGTAAAGCAGCTGCCAGCGCCCGGGATGCTTTCTAATGTCATATATCCTTTATGGATGCGCGCAATCTGTGCCACCATAGACAGCCCGAGACCGGCTCCGTTTTCTCCGCTTCGCGCTGTGTCTGCCTGATAGAACCGCTGCCAGACTTTATCCTGCTGGTCTGGCGCAATGCCGATGCCGTCGTCTCTTACCTTCAGCAGGATTTCTTTCCCGTTTTGGAGTGTACAAATCCATACATGGCCGCCGGGCTTTCCGTATTTCAATGCATTTTCCACGAGATTCTGCAAAAGGCGGGTTAGCAGCGGCGGATTTGCGCATACCGAAATATCCGCAAGCTCCAGTGTCAGGCGTTCCCGGGGATATGCGGCCTCTTTACAGTGTTCCTGTACCAGTCTGGCCAGATTTACGGGCTCCAGCCTGTTCAGCTCCGTTTCCTGGTCGAGACGGGTCATGCTTAACAGCTGGGAAATCAGGGCGGACATTTTCACTGCCTGGCGGTAAATCATGGTAATGGTTTCCTGGCGTTCTTCGGGTGTTTCATCATATTTTAGCGCATATTCACAGGAGCCTTTGATAATCGATACCGGGGTGCGCAGTTCGTGGGAAGCATCTGCGGTAAACTGCTTTTCTGCCTCAAACGAACGCTCCAGCCGTTCAAATAACTGGTCAAAGGTTTCAGCCAGCCTTGAAAATTCATCCCGTCCCGGCGGCAGACCGATGCGCCTGGAAAGGCCGCTTGCTTCATTAATCGCTTTTGCCGTATTTATAATGCTCTCCAGGGGCCCAAACGCCCGTCTGGCAATCCGATAGCTTCCCAGTGCGGCCAGTGCCAGAAAAAGCGGAAGCACGAGCAGTACGGCAAGCAGCAGATTCTGCGAAAACTGGCGGCTGCGCGGCACCTCCATCAGGCACCGCAGCCAGGCGCCTTCTTCCCAGCTGTTTAAACAGTACAAATCCAGCACCAGGTATTCGTCTTCGCCAGCGGAGACTGTCCGTGTCAGTCCGTTTTGGAAAGGCTCGCCCACAGGAAAGGATACCGGAACCTGGCCTGCAAGCAGAGACTGGCTCTGGCTGTAAACAAGCGTAGATACGCCGTACTGGTAAAACTGAAAGCCGTCGTTTAATTTCAGCCTGCCTTTTTCAAACGTGATTTGATTTCTGTTATTCTGTACGGTATGTGCAAGCTGGGACATGCATGTCTGAAAAGTGACCCGGCTGCTGATGGACAGTGTAAATCCAAGCATCAGTACGGCAAGCAGAGACATCAGCAGCGTGAGCCAGACGGTAATTTTGGCCTTGACAGAAATTTTGCTGGAAATTTTGCCGGAATTTTTACTAAAAACAGTTCTCATAAGCGGTTTCCTGGTTTTTCTTCTCTGAGCGTCCATCCGGTGCCGCGGATGGTATGCAGCAGCTTTGTTTGGTGTCCGCTGTCAATTTTTCTGCGCAGGCGGCTGATATAGACATCTATATTATTTGAATTGCCGGTGTATTCATAATTCCAGATTTGATTTTCCAGCTGTTCCCTGGAAAGGACTGCTCCCTGGTTGCGTATCATATATTCGAGTATGCTGTACTCCTTGGGCAGCAGCGGAATATTTACGCCGTTTCTGCTGGCGGTTTTCTGGCGGATATCTACGGTGAGGTCTGCGATGGAAAGCTGGTTGCTGCGGCTCCCGGCATGTCTGCGGGTCATGGCGCGGATTCTGGCTAACAGCTCGTCAAAATCAAACGGTTTTATCAGATAATCGTCCGCGCCGTAATCTAATCCTTTTACCCTGTCCGCGACAGTATCACGCGCAGTCAGCAGCAGTACGGGAACATCCAGCCCCTGTTTTCGTATTTTCTGCAGCAGGCCGAAACCGTCTAATTCTGGCATCATCACGTCTAACAGAATCGCGTCGTATTCCGCGCCAGGCAGATACGCAAGGGCATCTTCGCCGTTAAAACAGCCGTCTGCGCTGTATCCTTCTTTTTTCAATGTTTTTAGAATCAGCCGGTTCATGTCCGGCTCGTCTTCGACGACTAAAATACGCATGTGAATTACCTTTGCCTTTCTTTATTATATATGTTATTACCGTTAAAATGAAGCTTATGCAAATCCGGATGCTGCTGACTGGATTTTGTTTTCCTGATTATAACATAAATCCGGGAGCATGGAAACAGGGCAGGTAACTGCTGATTGACATACTTGGTGAATCTGCTAGAATAAATATATGTAAAAAGGATGGAGGGAGTAATATGAATGGAGAACTGATATCCTGGGAAGAGATGATACGCCGTTATCCGGACAAACATGTATTTGTTCAAAATTATATAGCTGATGGTCCGAATATCAGATGCGGAATAGTAGCTGAGGCAGTTAGTTCGGATGAATATGATGCTGCATTAATTCGCTGGTATAAAAGTGGTAAAGATTATATTCATGGATTTACAGGTGAGTCGTCGAGGATGATTTTACCGCTCTGGAGGTAAGAAAAGTGGTATTAGATGTGCTGGAGAAACGGGAACTGATTATTTTCAGGGCAAATGAGAAAGGCTTTAATTGTTTATTAGATACAGGAGCAGCATTTCCAATCTGGTGCAGAAAATTAGGTGTGTTAGAAGCGTATTATCCTGATATAAGAAAGACAGATGATGTTTTGCCGCTGTCAGGATTTGGTGGAAAAGGTGAAATTGCGCCTATTGTACGTCTGCCGGTTTTTTGTATCACGAATGGAAGCAGTTCAGTTATATTTGAAAAATTTCCTATCGCTTTATCAATGAAAGTACGAAGTGATGATTTTGAATGTATACTTCCGGCTTTTATATTTAAAGATGCATGTATTGAGATGTGTTATAAGGATGGAAAAATTAGAAATCTGCAAATTAACTGTATAGTAAATAGAGCAATAGGCTGTGGGATAGAATACAATATGAAAGAAAATGAATTCACAAAAGAACGGGAAGTAGAAACTTTCGGTAAATATCATGTAGCGAAAAAAATGCACTGTTTTATACAGGACTGATTTAGGAGGGAAAACAGTGTATCTTCTGCTATCAGGCATCTGCTGAGCCCAAATATCCGCCTTGCCTGAACTGTTATTTGTAACTGCTGATTGACATACTTAGTGAATCTGCTAGAATAAATATATGTAAAAAGGATGGAGAGCGGGCCCGGAAAATTCAGTCTGGGAAAATGGCATGGAGGGGAAACCGGGGTATGGCGAGGACAGTAAGCATTGGAAATCAGGACTTTCAGGCAATCAGAAAAAACGATTATTTTTATATTGACAAAACCCGTTTTATCCGGGAATGGTGGGAAAGCGGAGACAGCGTTACGCTGATTACAAGACCCAGGCGCTTCGGAAAAACTTTGAATCTGAGCATGCTGGAACAGTTTTTTTCGGTTGATTACAAAGACAGAGGGGAGCTGTTTGAAGGCCTGGACATATGGTAGGAGGAGAAATACCGTAAAATGCAGGGAATATGGCCGGTGATATCACTCAGCTTTGCGAAAGTAAAAGAGGTTTCCAGCGAAAATGCCAAAAAGAAGATATGCCAGATTCTCACAAACCTGTATAATCAGTATGATTTTTTATTAGACAGCGGTGTGCTGAATGAAAAAGAGAAGGAATACTATGGAAAAGTATCGTCTGAAATGGAAGACTATATTGCGTCAGATTCCCTGAATGCGCTGTCGAATTTTCTAATGCGGTTTTATGGAAAAAAAGTGATTATCCTTCTGGATGAATACGATACGCCCATGCAGGAGGCTTTTGTGGACGGGTACTGGAAAGAAATGACGGCCTTTATCCGAAATCTTTTTAATGCCACATTTAAAACAAATCCTTATCTGGAGCGGGCTGTTATGACAGGTATTACAAGAGTCAGCAAGGAATCGGTCTTTTCGGATTTGAATAATCTTGAGGCAGTGACAACTACTTCTGACAAATATGCGGATTGTTTTGGATTTACGCAGGAAGAGGTGTCCGCAGCGCTTGAGGAACAGGGACTGACAGAGAAAAGGCGTCAGGTGAAAGAATGGTATGACGGATTTGTGTTCGGACAGAGGAAGGATATTTATAATCCGTGGTCTATTATCAATTATCTGGATAAAAAAAAGGCAGGAGTGTACTGGGCAAATACCAGTGCAAACAGTCTGGTGGAAAAACTGCTCAGAGAGGGAAAACCGAGTGTAAAACAGGCATTTGAAGAACTGCTCAGCGGCGGGGTGCTTTGCGTGGAAATGGACGAGCAGATTGTGTATGACCAGCTTTTTAAGGTGAAAAATGCCATCTGGAGCCTTCTGCTTGCCTGCGGATATTTGAAAGTGGCAGGCACGGTGTTTGTGGAAAGCACAGGAAGACTGTATTATCATCTGGCACTGACGAATAAGGAAGTGCGGATTATGTTTGAGAAAATGGCAGGCGACTGGTTTTCCGGGAATGATAATTATCATGATTTTATCCGTGCATTACTGACAGATGACCTGAAAGCAATGAATATTTATATGAACAGGGTTACGTCGGAGATGTTCAGTTTCTTTGACGTCGGCGGGAGTTCGCCGGGAGCGGGAAAAGAACCGGAACGGTTTTACCATGGATTCGTTCTGGGGCTTATGGTGGAATTATCTGACCGGTACCGTATCTCTTCGAACCGGGAAAGCGGTTTTGGCAGGTACGATGTGATGATGGAACCAAAAACTGGAGAGGGAGAGACACTGCCGGTGTCTGAGCGGGATGCTGTTATTATCGAATTCAAAGTACAGGATACAGATGAAAAGGAACTTGCCGATACAGTAAAAGAGGCCCTTCGCCAGATTGAGGAGAAAAATTATCAGGCAGATTTAACAGCAAAAGGAATTCCCGAAACAAGGATTCGCAAATACGGGTTTGCTTTCTGCGGGAAAAAGGTGCTGATAGGCAGGGCGTAAGGCGGACCTGGCAAAATCCGCCTGGTGCCCCTGCTGGAATAGTTTATGCGGCTGCCGGGCTGTTTTTAAGACATCCGCCCGCTGTACAGCTGCGCTTTCATAATCAGGTAAGCGGCAGTATAATAAAAAAGATAAACAAGCGCCATCACCAGTGCCGTCATTCCTGCGATGGCGTATATTTCGCCTGTCAGCCTTTCAAATCCGCCAAGCCTTGCTGCCTTTGCGCACAGCAGCGCTGCGGGAATGCTGGTCAGTATTGAAAAGATAAAAGGCACCAGGAAGAAACTGAACGTCTGGCGAAACAGTGTCTGGTTCTGCGCCCGCTTTTCCAGCCCAATCTGAAATAAAATCCAGTACCGTTTTTTATCCTCGGAAATTCCCGACAAAGTCTTAAGAGCCAGAATGGCCATAGCCATAAACAGAAAAACCGATGCCGCAAACAGCGTTCCGGTGGTCAGAACTGCCGCTGTGCCGTTTTTCTGCATCCGCCCGTATTCCCGGATGGTGAAATCACATCGTTCGTAATACCGCTCCGTTTCCGGAGCACCCTCCTTATAAAAAGCTTCCTTATTATGATAGGATAAATCCTTTTTCAGGCTTACAGCGTCATAGGCCTGATTTTTCAGGGAATAAGCGGTATATTCGGTCTGTATTTCCATTCCGGCCGCTGCCTTATCTGGGATAACGGCGAGAAAATAGACATAATGAAAACGCGGGCAGTCAGTCTGTGTACCCTGATAGTGAAGGGTGTGCCCGTTTCGGCTTATGACAGCGTCTTCCCAGTGAAACTGTGCTGCCTGCGGGCTGTTTGCAATAATAATAAATTCATCATTTAATGAAACCGTTTCTTTGCCAAGCGCTGTCATAATGGCATTAAAATCACTTTCGCGGATATAGCTGTCGGTCAGGCCGCCGTAGCCTTCCCCGGACCATTTCGTAAAAGAATGCAGCTGGCTGCTTTTGGAAGTATAAATCGTAAAAGGCAGCTTTGCACGGACAGGGACATAAGATGAAATAATCTGTTCCGCTTTCGAAAGGGGAATTCCTTCGCCTGCCTGCGGACCGGATTCCTGGCGGTCACTGCAGTATAAAATATCAAAAGGATAATTCTGATTTAAGGAAGCATTTTCAACGGTCTTCTGAAAAAAAGAAACCTGAATGCCTATGACCGCGAAAGTCAGCAGCACAGCCAGAAATCCGTTTAAAACCGAATTTTTCTTCAAAGCGCCGGACAGCTGGCGCAGTACAAACGTATTTGTTCCGCGGCTGCAAAAATGCTTCTGCGCAAGCATCAGATACACAAAGCTTCTCGACAGTCCGATGTGAAACAAAACGACGCCGGCGGCAGCGGCGAGCATCAGATGAGTCAGGCTTTCAGAGGATGCCCCGTTTAATACAATGGCTTCGAGTTCCTGATTCAGCAAAAAGCAGCAGCCTGTGATGAACGAAAGTGCGGCTATCGAGAGGAACAGCCAGAACACGGGATGCCTGACGGGCGTTTCCGGCTGGCTTTTGATGTGCAGCAGCTCATAAATACCGGCTTTTTTTAAATAGCAGGCAGAAGTTACCGAAGAAAGCAGAAACATTCCGCCGACGAGCACGGCAGTAAACAGCAGTCCCTGAACCGAATAGGCGCTGAGGGTAAATTCCATTTCCAGGATGTGCATGATAACGGCCATCAGTCCCTGATAGAGAAAGATTCCGAAAAATATGCCGATACCGAGAGCCAGAATGCAGATAAACATCGTTTCTGCCGTAAACAGAATCAGGATATGTGTCCGGGACATTCCAAGCATCAGGTACATGCCAAACTCCCGCCTGCGCAGCTTTAGCATAAAAGAAGTGCCGTAACTAAGCACAAAGGCTGCAATCAGGCAGATAAATACAACAGCGCCTGTAAGAGCGGGCTTTAAATCTTCTGCGGTCTGCAGACATCTTTTCATCTGTTCCCCGAAAATAACATGGCTGACAGCAAACAGCAGGGAGACTGTCAGAGAAACCGTCATAAAATAAATCAGGTAACTGCCGGCCTGGCGTTTTACATTTCCTGCAGCAAGCTTAAATAACATCGGTTTCACCTCCTAAAGATGCATTAACGGATACAATTTCCCGGTATAATTCTCTGCGGGTTCTGCTTCCGCGGCAGGTTTCGCTGAAGATTTTCCCGTCTTTTAGAAACAGAATGCGCTCTGCATAAGCCGCCGCTGCCGCATCATGAGTCACCATAAGTATGGAAGAATGAAAGGACTGGTTCAGGCTGGCAAACGTTTCCATCAGTGTCCTGGAATTTTTAGAATCCAAAGCCCCTGTCGGTTCATCCGCCAGAATCAGCGCCGGATTCGTAATCACCGCTCTTGCGCAGGCTGCCCGCTGCTGCCCGCCGGATAATTCATGGGGGAATTTTGAAAGCTGGTCTTCGATGTGCAGAGCCTTTGCAGTCTGTTCCAGCTTCTTTTTTGTTTCCTTTAGCGGTGTCTTTTTCAGATTCAGCGGGAGAACGATGTTCTCGGCAATCGTTAACGTATCTAATAGGTTGTATTCCTGGAAAATAAATCCAAGCTCGTCTCTTCGGAAAGCCGCAAGTTCTCTTTCCTTCATCTTAGACAGATGCCTGCCACGGATGCAGATATCGCCGGAACTGACGCGGTCAATGGTGGCAATGACATTTAAAAGAGTGCTTTTCCCGGAACCGGACGGACCCATGATAGTGATGAATTCTCCTTCCTGCACATGAAAAGAAATGCCGCTGAGCGCTTTTGTAACAACTGACGGGCTGCCGTAATATTTTATGACGTCGTTTACCTGTAAAATCATTTTCTGCCTCCATTTGTTTTGATTTGATGCAGGACAATGCCGGTGCTGATGCTGCTGCCCGGAGAGGGGCGGGCTGCGGGGATTGTCTGTTCTGGATTATCATAGCATAGAAAAGGGGGATTTTTCTAACACAGGGGGGATATTTTCTTACATTTTTGTAAGGGATGGATTGGAGAATGCCGGGGGGAGGTGGCTTCGCGGACGCCGGGAGCGGGGATTTGCACGGTCTTCCTGCGGCGGTTCCAGAATGTTAAGAATCCCTAGGCATTCTGCATTTACGCTGTGGCTGCGGACGGTCGCGGCACCTAGTTCGCCCTGGCTTACAGCCAGCAGCTAAAGGTGCCGCTTCGGCTTCGCCGCCTGGGTTTTGAGCAGAATGCCAAGGGATTCTAAACATTCTTCCAATGCCGCAGGAAGACCGTGCAAATCCCCGCTCCCGGCTGTTTTTTGGAAGGATTTACGTATGTATGAGAAGTTCTGCGGCGAGGATGTTTTTTTGGAAGCCATTACATAAAAAATTCTGCGAAATATCTGTTTTCTGGCGGCAGTTTACAGTCTGACTGCCATCGAAGCTTCACCAAAACATCTCCGCTTTTCACGTAAATTCTACGAAAACCAGCCGGGTGACGGGAAGATGCACCGGCTTCCTGCGACATTGGAGGAATGTTTAGAATCCCTTAGCATTCTGCCCGAAAACCAGGCGGCGAAGCCGAAGCGGCACCCGTAGCTGCTGGCTGCAGGCC
>CANDJC010000021.1 GCA_947384955.1 uncultured Eubacterium sp.
CTGGCCTTCTGCCAGCAGCTACCGGTGCCGCTTCGGCTTCGCCGCCTGGTTTTTGAGCAGAATGCTAAGGGATTCTAAACATTCCTCCGATGTCCCAGGAATCCGGTGCATCTTCCCGTCACCCGGCTGGTTTTCATAAGTTTTACTTTTTATTTCTCTGATTACGGCAAAAATGCAAGGCATGGCAAACGCCGCGCCCCGCATTTCTTTCTCGTTTTAATGTTTTATGAATCTTCTGTTCTGACTTTTTGGGTCACCTTTGCTTCTCATACAGATTATTGTTTTATTATCTGGTCGTTAGTATCTGCGCAATCTTCTTAAAATCCGCTCCCTTTGGAATCTTGTGCGTTCCTGGCTGCAGTTTATTATCATAATCATGCGCTCCCAGATAAGAATTGAATTCATCGGCACTTTCTACCAGTCCCGCATCGAACACCTTTGCAGAGACCATGCGCGACACATCTCCTGACTCAATTGTAATGATAACCTCATCATCGGAAGCGCCGTTTCCAGAAGGCTTGTCGTCTTCTGAAGGTTTCTTATTATCGGAAGGCTTGTCCCCTTCCGCTTTATCTGAAGACGGTTTTTTGTCACCAGAATCTTTGTCATCCGAAGTTTTATCTTTTGAAGTTTTATCATTCGAAGTTCCGTTATTCGAAGTTTTATCTTTTGAAGCTTTATCATTCGAAGTTTTATTTTCTGAAGCTTCGTTATCCGAAGTTTTATCACCGGAAGATTTATCGCTGCTGTTTCCTGACGCTCCGTCATCATCTGTTTTGCTGACTGACGGCTCTTCCCCGGCATTATCATCTGCTTTTGTATCCGTATCCGGGCTGAGTGCATCGTCATCTGTATTTTGGCCGTCATCTGTTCCGCTTTCTAAATCTGCGGCTGTCATGTCCGGCTGCTGCAGGTCCGCGAGGGTTCCGGGACCGTTTTCTTCCATAATCATGCCAAGCTTCATGGCCCGTCTTATGACTTCTTCATCGGATATATTATCCTGAAACAGAAAAGCAACAGACAGAATCAGCGTTGCCACAATCACACCGATTCCGGCTCCGCGTAAATAATATTTGAATCTCATCTGAATCAATCTCCTTTGTAAAGTCCCAGAATCAATCGTACTTCTCCTACGCCGAGTCCGAGTTTCTTTGCGATTGCAACCGAATCTCTTCCTTCTTCATAAAGGCGCAGAATTTCATCACGGACATTTACTTCCTCTTCTGTTTCCGGCACGGTGCCTGCCTGTGTCTTTTGCTCAGCTGCTTTAGCGGTATCTGTATCGGCTGCCGGGGCTGCCGGCGCAAGCTGCTTTTCTGCCAGAACGGTCGGGGCTGCTGACGGCTCCGGCTGTTTTGGTTCTGGCGGCTTTTGATTTTTCAGCTGGCTGATATAGTAATTTGTCATCTCCTCTTCCTGAGATTTAAAATCCTGCAAGTGCTGGGTCAGTTCAGAAGTAAAATCTGTCAGTTCCGTATGCTTGTCATTGAGCATGCTGTATAAAAACATAATCTCATTATGAGTCTTATTCATTTTCTCTATTACCGTATCAGAATATTCATTGATTGCCATAATTTTTTCATTTGTCTGCTTTTCTAATGACCGTTCTGTTTTTTCTTTGCTGGCATCAATCGTATCTTCCACAATATCCACAACCCGCTGCCTGGATTTATCCAGTTCATGTTCGAGCATGACGCTCATTTCTTCCTTACTCAGTTCTGAAATATGCTCAAGTTCATCCGGAGACAGCTTTTCTGTCACCCAGAAGCTCGCCAGAATGAATACCATTCCGACAATAATTAATATAATCTCTATGAACGTCATTCACACAACCTCTGCATCTCATATTTTAATATCAAAACCGCCGGACATTGTCATTTTGATTTTTACGCTGCCGTCCGGCAGATTTTCCTGTTTCTTTTTTTTCTTTTTCCTGCGCTGGTCCTCGTATTCATTAGAGCCTTTTTCTTTTGCGTCGAATTTTTTCTGTTCGTTATCCGCGTTATCTTTTTTATGAACCTCCTGCGCCTGGCTCTGTTCCTTTTGCTGTTCCTGAATCTGAATATGCTGCTGTTCCACTGCGGGCTTTTGGTTTTCCTGATGCCTGATTGTACTTACATCCTGTGTGTTTTGTATCATTCCGTTTAAATGAACCGGACGTACCGTCATGCCTTCACCTTCTTTTTTCTGTTATTTTCGAATCATAATTTCCATATAAGGGCCCATCGTTCTCTGCATTTTTGATAAAGCCTTTGTATGCAGCTGGGATATCCTCGACTCCGATACTTCTAACACTCTGCTGATTTCTTTCAGTGTCAGATCTTCATAATAGTATAATAAGATTACTTTTTTTTCTTTTTCGGTAAGCTGCTCCATTGCTTTTTGCAGCATTTCCTTTAACTCTGTCTCCTGTACCTGTTCCTCCGGCTGAATAAAATGGGAATTATGCCTGGCATCCATCACAGGCTCGGTTCCCTGCTCGATAAATTCATTTAAAGATACGACATTCGTAACTTTCAGCTGTGACTGCCACTCCTGCAGCTCGTTTTCCGATAAGCCGAGCTCGCTGGCTACCTCTTCGTCTAACGCGGTTTTGCCTGTCTGCATTTCCACACGCTTAATGGCCTCATCGATTTTTTTCTGTTTCTGACGGACGGTCCGCGGAATCCAGTCCATTTTCCGAATCTGGTCTAATATCGCTCCGCGTATCCGGAGGCTTGCATAGGTCTCAAACTTTACTTCCTTGTCCGTATCAAATTTATCAATCGCATCAATCAGCCCGAAGACTCCGTAGCTTACTAAATCGTCATATTCCACATTGTAGCCAAGGTACATGCTCAGCCTTCCTGCAACAACCCTGACAAGAGGCGCATATTCCAGAATAATCTGTTCTCTCAGCTCCGGCGTCTGTCTGGCCTGATACATTTCCCAAAGCTTTTCTTTTGAAACTTTACCCATTTAAACCTCCAGACAATTCCTTATTACTATCAGCTTTCCTTATCTTCCTCAATAAATTCCATATCCTCAATAATTTCCCCGTCAGCGAATCCTAAATCCTGTGCCGTAAATTCCTCGTCCATCACAGACATATTTTTATCCAGAATGAGCTTGATTACACATCCCAGCAGAAAAAATCCGATTAATACAAAAAACATCGCACGGATTAAAAAGGAAAGGCTGAAATCATTAATATACGAAATGATGCACATTGCAAAAGCTGCTGTCAGTGTCACCAGTGCAGGAATTTGTTTTGTTTTCATAGAATTCCCCCAGTATGCTCAAATTATTTTCAGCGGCTTGCCCACTGATTTTATGTAATATTCTCCCGTATCACAGTGAAGCTCTACGGTCCGCCCGTAATTAAGGCCGGTATCCTCTGCAATCAGCCGGATTCCCAGCTCTCTTAATTTCTTCTTGGATGCCAGTGCATTTTTATCTCCGATACTGCCAATCGCTCCTCCGGACACTTCAAACATTTTCGCGCCCCCTGCGATTTTTGCCACCAGACGCCCCTTGTTTGCACCTGCCCTTACCATGCGGTGCACCAGCTCTGTAATGCCGGTATCCGCAAATTTTGCTATGTTGGCATTATTTCTGATCTGGGTACTGTCAGGAAGCATGATGTGCGCCAGACCGCCTATTTTTGTAACCGGGTCGTAAAGTGCGATTCCGATACAGGAGCCAAGCCCCAGTGTGGTAATCGCATCCGGACTTTTGCATATGTTTAAGTCCGCCATTCCAACTTTTATCATCCGACTCATCTGTTAAACTCCCATCCTGCGAATAGTTTATATTTATAGCATGATTCCTAAAGATGTCAAAATCTTGTCGTAAGAATCCAGCTCCGGTAAAAGTATAAAATATCCCTGAAGCATGGTTTCGCCTCCAAATGATGTTTCTATTAACAGTGCATTATCGCCAAACTGACCGAACTGAATTGCCGGAATGCTTAAAATTGCTCCCGCCATATCAATCGATATATAAGGAACCGTCGGTGAAATATTAAGCCCGGTCATGCCAGACAGCGCAGATAAATAAGAGCCCGCAATAATATTTCCGATTTCCTTCATTGCAGATAAATCCATTTCGTCAAATGGTTCTCTGTAATCCATGCTCCTTCCCATCAAAAGATTGACCAGAACATGTGCGGCATCCATTTTCAAAAGAAACATAAGGCTGCCCTCGATATCGTTCTGCACACCCAGATAAATACCGGCTATTTCTTCTTCTTCAGACCCGATTGCCGTATTCAGCTCCTGAACCGGCATCAGCTTGACATTCGGTACTTCCATATTTATTTTAATATTCAGCAGGGTAGCAATCGCAGTCGTTGCATTCCCTGCCCCGATATTCCCGATTTCCTTTAGTACATCAAAATACATGCTGTTTATTTCGTCAAATGTAAATTTGCCCATATACCTCTCCCTGTATATTATTTCAAATCTATCTGAACATTATGATACATATAAGATATAGTGAGACTCACAAAACAGCCTCACTATACCTAATACCCTGCAGCAGCTTCCTTAAACCGCTGCGCATCAGTCCATGCAGACCCGTGCATGATGAATTGATGCCTCACTGCCATTATGCATTTTTCTATACAACCTCGTGTTCATCAATAATCGCATTGATATCAAACAAAGACACAAGCTCTTCTCCGTTTTTGCCAATGCCGTTAATGAACATTTCCTTGCCTTCTCTGTGAGACAGTTTGTCTATCTCGCTTGTTCCAAGATTGATAACTTCTTTTACCTCGTCCACAACAATGCCCAGTGCATCCTTCTGTTCGAATTTCAAAATGATAATCCTTGATGCCCCTGTGTATACATCATCCTCCAGTCCCATTTTCCTGCGGATGCTCATAACAGGAATGACCTCGCCGCGCAGATTGATGACGCCTTTAAAATAAAACTGTGCGGTCGGTACCCTGGTAATTTTCTGCATCCTTACAATATTATCGATAAAGCTGATATCGATTCCATACTGCTCACTGCCGATTTTTACAACAATGTACTGTTTTTTTGTCTCTTCGACGGTTTCTATATATTCCATAACGGCACCTCCCTTACATTAAAGTATTTACATCCAGAATCAGCGCGATTTCGCCGTCGCCAAGTATCGTTGCACCGCTTATGATTTTGCTGTTGCTGATAAACTTGCCGAGCGATTTGATAACAATTTCCTGCTGTCCTAACAGGTTATCCACTACAAGCCCGGCCTGTTTTTCGCCCTTGTTTACAATTACGACCGTAAGGCTTTCCGGGGCAACCTCCGGCTCCTCAATATCCAGAATCTGATTCAGACGAATCAGCGGAATTACATTGCCGCGCAGATTAATGACTTCTTCTGCCTGTACATACTTAATGTCGGATACCGATACATCTTCAATCGTAATGATAGAGCCTAAGGCAATCGCAAACAGTTCATGATGCACTTCTACTAAAAGGGCCTGAATAATTGCCAGTGTCAGCGGCAGGCGTACGGTAAAAGTCGAGCCTTCGCCCAGCTTGCTCTTAACTTCTACATCTCCGCCCAGTGTCTCGATATTTGATTTTACAACATCTAAGCCTACGCCTCTGCCGGATACGTCCGTAATCTTTTTCGCCATGGAAAAACTCGGCATAAACAGAAAATCGATGATTTCCTTCTGGCTCAGGCTTTCTGCCTGTTCCGGCGTTACAAGTCCCCGTTCAATCGCTTTTTGCTTTACGGTTTCTGTATCAATGCCGTTGCCGTCGTCGCCGACCTCGATAACGACATTATTGCCTTCCTGATATGCCTTTAAGGTAATGGAGCCGACCTCCGGCTTGCCTCTTTCTTTACGAAGCTCCGCGCTTTCCAGTCCGTGGTCTGCGGAATTGCGCAGAAGATGCTGCAGCGGGTCGCCAATCTGGTCCACAACGGTCCGGTCTAATTCTGTGTCTTCACCGGACATAAACAGTTCCATTTTTTTATCCAGCTTACGGGAAAGGTCACGAATCATGCGCGGGAATTTTGCTACCACGCTTTCAATCGGAACCATCCTCGCTTTCATGACAGATTCATGCAGGCTGGTCGTAATCCGTTCCAGATATTCAATCTGGTCGCGGAACGACTGGCTCTGCGTCCCGTCGCCGGAATCGCTGGAGCTGATGGAAACAAGGCTGTTCTTTGCAATAATCAGCTCGCTGACCTGATTCATTAAAGCATCCAGTTTTTCAATATCTACACGTACGGTACGGTTTGCGACAGGTTTATTAATCGGTTTGCCTTTTGCCGCCGAAGTGCCGGATGTTTTTGCCTGGTCTTCTTTTGCAGGCGCTGCCGCCGGAACCGGTGCCGGAACATTCTGCTCCAAAGCCTGTTTTTCCTCTTCGGCTTCTTTCCCGCTATGGTTTTCGATTAAAGTCTCATATTTCAGCTGCTCGCATAAAACTTCGTCAATTTCAGAAACGGCTTTTGCGGCAGAGATAAATTTATCTGCTCCTTCTTCATCGGAGGATGCAAAAAAGCTGAATTCCAGCTCAAACTTTTCGTCTTCAATATCCTGTACGCTCGGATGATAAACTAAAATTTCTCCGAATTCTTCGACTGCCTTAAATACAAGAAATGCCCTTGCTGCTTTTAACAGACAGTCCTTATGCACATAAACTGTAAACCCGAACAGGACTTTCCCGCTGTCTTCCGCGTTTTTCAGATGCTCGCGGTCATCCTCTGACAGTGTAAGCGTAAGGAATTTCTTCTCATATCCGCCTTCCTTAGCCGCTTCCTGCCCTGCATCAGGCTCTTCCTTAGCCGCTTCCTTAGGAGCAGGCGCGGCGTCTCCTTTCAAAATACCGTTTAATGCTGTAATAATTCCTTCGTTATCGTTTGTACCTTCGTCAGAAGTCTCTTTAATGATGTTCAGATAGCCCTCAATTGCGTCCAGGCACTGAAACAGCACATCAATAATATCCCCGTTTACTTTAATCTTATCATTACGCACTTCCTGAAATACATTTTCCATGTCATGCGTTAAATGCTGCATCCTTTTAAAGCCCATCGTACCAGCCATGCCTTTTAACGAATGAGCCGCCCGAAAGATTTCATTAATGACGTCATGGTCTTCCGGCTCATTTTCCAGTGCCATGATGTTATCGCTCAGGCTCTGGATATGTTCTGCTGTTTCATCAATAAAAATCTCTAAATACTGACTTACATCCATCTCATTTTACCCCCACTTGATTAATTATACTTTTGGAAACATTCGTAAGCGGCACTACTTCATCGACAAGCCCTGTTTCTGCAATCGCTTTTGGCATGCCATATACAACACAAGTAGGTTCATCCTGGGCAATGACATAAATCGGTTTTGCCCGGTTCAGTTCGCGTATTCCTTCTGTACCGTCTGCACCCATGCCTGTAAGTACCACACAGACAATCTGGTCATAAGATGATTTCTTCAAAGACTTATACATCACATTGGCACACGGGCGGAGTCCGCCGATTGCAGGCGCATCTGACAGATGTATTTTATGTGTCCCGTCTTTGGCTGCTACCACCTCTAAATGGAAGCCGCCCGGAGCTACATATACCCAGCCGTTTCTTAAAACATCATTTTCCTCAGCTTCTTTGACTCTGACCTTGCTCAGCTCATTTAAGCGCTCTGCCATTGATTTCGTAAACCCCGTCGGCATATGCTGCACCAGTACCATAGGCGCATCCATATTCCTGTCCAGATACGGAATCACGCTCTGCAGCGACTTCGGTCCTCCGGTAGAGCACGCCAGTGCAACCAGCTTCTTATTTCCTCCTGCCGAAAGCTTTTTGACAGCGGCTTTCGGTGCCTGCGCACCGCTCGTGCGCGAGGATACTGCCGATACCGCAGCGGACGCGCTTGCGGCTGCGGCGGCCGCCGATTTTGCCGGCGATACGGCTGAGCCTGACAGCGGCGATATCCGCGGCTTTGGCTGGCCTAACACAGAATTCAGAATGGCCGTTATTTCACCGCGAAACCGAAGGCCTTTCGCTTCGATGATATTTTCCGGCTTTGTCACAAAGTCAATCGCGCCGTATTCCATAGCCTGTATCGTAATCTTTGCATCTTCTTTTGCCAGGGAACTGACAACAATTACCGTAGCACGAATATTCTCTTTTTGCAATTTCTGCAGAAGCTCCAGCCCATTCATCCTTGGCATGTTAATGTCCAAAAGCACAGCATCGTATTTGTTTTTCTTGATTTTATCATATGCTTCCAGACCATCCCTGCATGTATCTGCTGCTTCATACTCATTACTTGTATTGATTATATCACAGATAGCTCTTCTCATGAGTGCAGAGTCATCTACTACTAAAATATTTTTTTTCATAACGCATCAGGACTTCTTTCTCTCATTCTATATTTACGTTCTTCATTCAAATATACCGGAGCATTTCCTCCTGCAAATCATTGAAAAAGCCCCCGGAACAGTTCGCGAATCCCCTGCCTGTCAGGTTCAATCACAGGTTCTCCGTCAATCAGACTCTGTGCCAGCCTTTCAAAAGCCCGTACAGATTTTGCATTCGGCACGCTTAAGGAAACGATTCTCTGCGCCCGCACGGATTTTTCCAGCATAATATCCTGCGGTATCGTTCCAAAGAAATGTACCTCTCCCTGAAGAAACTTCGATATCACGGAACTGAGTTTTTCATAAACAGTCTGTCCGTCCTCCGGTGATACCGTCCGGTTTACGACTACTTCTATATTTGTACTGTGGCGGACAAAGCCCGGATTTCCGTACAGTGCTTTAATCAGGGAGTAAGAATCCGTCAGAGAGCTTGGCTCCGGCGTCAGCACTAAAAGAACCTCCGGGCTGGAAGTTACAAATTCCATGACATTGTTTGCGATGCCCGCGCCGGTATCAATTAAAATAAAATCTGTCAGTCCGTCTAACTCTCCCATACTGTTGACCAGCCTGGAAAGCTGGTTTTTTGTTAAATTGTTCATTCCGGTAATCCCGTTGCCGCCAGAGATAAATCCGATTTCCATAGGACCTTCGGTAATAATTTCTTTCAGTTTCTTGCCATGGTATATCAAGTCACTCAGATTATATTTCGGTATTGCACCAAACATAACCTCAACATTTGCAAGGCCCATATCCGCATCAAAGATAATAACCTTTTTCCCCATTTTGCGCAGCTGGACTGCCAGGTTTACAGCAATGTTCGATTTGCCAACCCCGCCCTTACCACTGGTTATTGTGATAACTCTTGCTTTGGATACAGAACGGGCCTGTTTTGATTTCACCACGTTTCTCAGTTGTTCTGCCTGATCCATGCTCAATCTCCTCCAAGTAATTTCTTCACAATCTTTTGTGTATCGAATACCTCTATGTCATCCGGCACATTCTGTCCGTACGTTACATAAGACAAATCTGCTCCCGAGTACAGATGAATATTCAAAAGGTTTCCATAACATGAGGTCTCGTCCAGTTTGGTAAAAATCAGCTTATAATTTGCAAAGGTCTGATAGATATTACACATATCCTGAAGATCCCGGTATTTTGTCGTCGCGCTTAATACCAGATATACCTCTGTCTGGTAATCCGGCGAAAGCACGCTGACCAGATTTTTCACATCTTCACACTGCGCCGTATTTTTATGGGAAAATCCGGCTGTGTCTACTAATATCAGGTCACAGTCAGACAGGTTCCTCACCGCATCCTTTACCTCTTCCGGAGAGTAAACGATAGTCAGCGACATATCCAGAATATTCGCATATGTACGAAGCTGCTCTGTTGCTGCGATACGGTAAGTGTCTGCTGTAAGAAATGCCACCTTCTTTCCCTCATCCACTTTATAGCGCGACGCAATCTTTGCAATGGTAGTTGTCTTTCCTACTCCGGTCGGGCCGATAAAAAAAGCTACCTTCGGTCCCGATTTTCGAAACTCAATCGGTTTTGGCTGTCCGAATTTCAATACCAGCTTCTGATATATATGTGACAGAATATAATCAATATTGCTTCCCTTGCTTGATATTTTCTCCAGCTCATCTAAAATCTGATTTGCATATTTTTCATGCACCTCGTTGTCTAACAGTGTCTGGTAGAGCATCTTTACAAAAGAAAATCCCTCCTGAGCCCGTTCTTCTTTTGTGCCAAGGCCGTCCTCCTGATTTTTTTTCTCAGCCGAGATACGGTCTTCTAAGAGACTCTGCAGACTGTCGAGCCTTTCTTCAATCGCGCTGGAGGGCACCGCCGCGGGCGGCTGGGGCTGAGGCTCCGGCGCGGGTTCGCTGCTTCCCTGTTTCTGGAGCTGGCGCAGTACCATTTCTGCCTTTTCCTCCAGACGGTTTGAAGACGGTGCTGTGACTGCCGGAATCTGTATCTTTTCATCTGCCGTCAGATTAATGCTTTCCGGCTTTGTTTCCTGTGCCTGGCTTTCTTTTGCTTCTGTCAGGCTCTTGGTGCTCATTTTGTCCAGCTCGTTTTCTTCAAGAGCGGCTGTTACCTCATAAGCGAGCCCTTTAAAAGCCCGGAACATTCCTTTTGGCTTTACCGTCTTTACACTCATAATTACGACGTCCGGGCCCATCTCTTTTTTTGCTTTCTCTATGGCTTCACTTTCGGTCCTTCCCTGAAATTTGTTTATTGTCATTTATGCTGTCACCATCCCTACTGACTGTAATTCTACATTAGAATCAATTTCATTATAAGACACTACGATCAGGTCTTTAAAATACTCTTCGGTCATTTTCTTAAAGTACATGCGCACAATCGGTGATGTAACAATGATTGGATTCTTTCCGAGATTTTCCAGTTTGGCAATTTCTGTTTCCACAGACGCCATAATCAGTTTTGTACGTTCTGGATCTATTGTTAAATAAGCACCCTGTTCTGTCTGTTTTACAGAAGACATGATTTCCTGTTCAATATTCGGGTCAAGCGTTACAACGCTGGTCGCTTCATTCGGCATAAAATAGCGGTTCGATATCGCCCTCTTTAATGCCTGCCTTGTGTATTCTGTCAGCACATCCGTATCCCTGGAGGTCGCCGCATGATCCGCTAATGTCTCAAAAATCGTTAAAAGGTCGCGGATGGAGATGCCTTCCGCCAGCAGGTTCTGCAGAACTTTCTGGATTTCCCCAATGCCTAACAGCTTCGGTACAAGCTCGTCTACAAGAACCGGATTATTTTCTTTCACATTGTCAATCAGGTTCTGTACATCCTGTCTTGTAAGCAGCTCGGCAATATGACTGCGGATAACCTCTGTCAGATGCGTCGCAATAATCGAAGGCGGGTCTACCACGGTATAGCCAAGGCTCTCTGCCCGCTCCCTCTGGCTTTCCGTAATCCAGATAGCCGGCAGATGAAAGGAAGGCTCAAAGGTCGGAATACCGGTAATCTCTTCTTCTACATAACCCGGATTCATGGCCATATAATGGTCAAACAAAATCTCCCCTTCTGTAATCTGTATTCCTTTTATCTTGATGATATACTGGTTTGGATTCAGCTGGATATTATCGCGCAGACGGATAATCGGCACAACCGTGCCAAGCTCTAAGGCAATCTGCCTTCGAATCATAACCACGCGGTCCAAAAGGTCGCCGCCCTGGTTCACATCCGCTAGCGGAATAATCCCGTAGCCGAATTCCAGCTCAATCGGGTCTACCTGCAGCAGGGAAACTACATTTTCCGGTTTCCTGATTTCTTCCGCCTCTTCTTCTGCCTGAGTCGTTTCTTCCTCGATAGCTTCTACCGCCATGCTCTTATCCATCGCACGTCCGACAATCAGATACACGACGCCGAAAGCGATAAATAATCCGGTATTTAACGGTGTTGTAATTCCAAGAAAGGCAAGCGTCATGCCTACCAGATACAATACCTTCGGGATTCCAAATAGCTGAGAGACAAGCACATCGCTGAAATCTGCCTCTTTGGAAGCCTTTGTAACCAGAATACCTGTTGCAAGAGATATCATCAGGGAAGGCATCTGGGATGCCAGGCCGTCACCAATCGTAAGGATGCCGTACTGCTGGAGTGCATCTAATGCAGGAAGGCCTTCCCGCATCATGCCCATAACCGTACCGCCAACCAGGTTAATACCGGTAATTAAAAGACCCGCAGCCGCATCTCCCTTTACATACTTGGTAGCACCGTCCATGGAGCCGAAAAACGCGGATTCCATCTGAATCTTTTCACGGCGGATTCTTG
Source organism: uncultured Eubacterium sp. (assembly GCA_947384955.1). Lineage (GTDB taxonomy): Bacteria > Bacillota > Clostridia > Lachnospirales > Lachnospiraceae > Eubacterium_J. Next base: position 12,153 of record CANDJC010000021.1, read on the forward strand.
CCTCGCGGTCATCAATCGCCCCTGTATTTAAATCCGCATCAATTGCCATCTGCTTGCCGGGCATAGCATCCAGCGTAAAACGTGCCGTTACTTCAGATACACGCTCAGAACCTTTATTAATAACAACAAACTGGATAATAACCAGAACTATAAATATAATCGCGCCGACAATAATATCATTGCCGCCCACAAATGCGCCGAACGTTGCAACGACATTACCCGGGTCCCCAGTTGTCAGAATCAGTCTGGTAGAAGATACGTTTAATGCAATTCTGAAAATCGTTGTAAACAGCAGCAGGGTTGGGAAAAAAGACATATCCAGAACTTCCTGCACGAACAGACAGTTAAACAGTACCACCAGAGCCAGCGAAATATTTAACGCCAGCATGACATCCAGTAATTGATTCGGGATTGGTACAATAAAAAACACAACCGCTGCCAAAAGATAAAGCGCAACGCCCACATCTGCTTTCTTCATACCTGTAAATCCCACCTTTCCTCAGTTAATTTTCTATGCTGATAAACGCAGTAATCCGTTTTTATTTTCCTTATGTTTATGCAAAACTTTTACAGTCTGTTCTTCATACGGTATACCGCAGCCAGAATTTCCGCAACCGTCTGATACAGCTCCGGCGGAATTTCTTCTCCGATTTCTACATTCGCGTATAACATACGCGCCAGCGGTTTATTTTCTACAATTTCTACATGCGCTTCTTTTGCTTTTTCTTTAATCTGAAGCGCTAAATAATCTGTTCCCTTTGCCAATACGACCGGAGCCTCTGCTTTTTCGGCATCATACTTTAAGGCTACTGCATAATGCGTCGGGTTTGTAATCACGACATCCGCATTCGGCACGTCCTGCATCATGCGCCTTTGGGAAGCCTCCCTCATGCGCTGCCTCTGCCTGCCTTTAATCTGCGGGTCACCTTCTGTATTTTTATATTCGTCCTTGACCTCCTGTTTGGTCATTTTGAGGTCATCTTTAAATTTCCATTTCTGATAAATGTAGTCTAAAATGGCTATGACAAAATAAGCCATCGATATTTTCATTCCTGTATTAATGACTACCGAGCCGGAAAGCATTACCGCCTGCATCAGTGACATATTATACAGTAACAGCAGATTTCTGGAATTGTCTTTAATCGAAGAATAGGCAACCCAGGAAATCAGTATGATTTTTGCAATAGATTTTAATAATTCTACTAAGGATTCCTTTGAAAAAAGCCGCTTGATTCCATTCATCGGATTAAATTTCTTGAAATTCGGCTTTAAAGGCTTGGTTGTAACCTTCCATTTTACCTGCAGAATATTTATCACAACCATGGCAAAAAAACCGACTGCAAAAAACGGCAGTACCATAAGCAGAAGCTCTGTCATGGATTTCTGCATAATCTGTGCCGCAGCCCGCCCGGTAAGCCCGCTGCGGTTTGCCGATACAAACTCCGGAATCCGGCTGTAAAAAGTATCAAACAGGCCAATCAGCCCTTCTCCGAGATAAGACATCAAAACCTGAAGCAGGACAAATAAAATTAAAAGCCCCACTGCATTATCCAGTTCCCTGCTTTTCGCAACCTTGCCGTCATTTCTGGCATCGGTAAGCTTCTTTGAGGTAGGCTCCTCTGTTTTTTCCCCGCCTTCCCCGTCTTTTGCAAACCACTGCAGGTTAAGCGGCATCCGCAATTGTTCGTTATTCACCTGTATACATCCCTTTTATCATATAAACAACCAGCCGCTTCATTTCCTGTGCCACAGAACTTGCAACGCCCCCGATTAAGGATATTGCCAGATAAAGTACAATCAGGCCGATTAATACTTTCATCTGCATGCCGACTGCAAACATATTCATCTGCGGGGACACCTTCGCCATGATTCCAAGCACACAGTTTACTACCATCGTGCAGGCAAATACCGGAAGCGTAATCCGAAACCCCAGAATAATCAGAGAAGACATATAGCTGATAATCCCTTCCAGCAGATAATCAAACTGGAACACCTGCTGGTTAATCGGTATCAGCTGATAAGACTCGCATACCGCACGGATAACATAATGATACATATTCGTAGCCAGTAAAACCAGCATCGTCAGATAATTGTACATGCTGCCCGTAATGCTTTCTGTCATCTGTGTCATCGGATTAAATTCCTGTGCCATAGAAAAGCCAATCTGCATATCAATCAGAGAACCCGCAAACAAAACAATAGAATTACAGATATTGGCTGAATAACCGATCAGCAAACCCGTAATTCCTTCCTTAAGCACAATCACTCCATATTCCATTATTCCTGTGTAAGCAAGGTTCTGATCCGGCAAAACGCCTGTCAGCATAATCGCAATACAGCCTGCCAGACCAATTTTGGTTTTAGACGGAACACCTCTTGTACTAAAAAAAGGCGCTGCAAACACACATGCAGAAATCCGTACCAGTATCAGCAGGAAATATTCAAATGTCTGTAACGAGTATGTTGCACTGACCATGATACATTCCTATCCTAACTACACATACAAACTAAAATCAGACCACAGCTCTACCATAAATGTGGACATATTATTCAGCATCCATGCCCCGGCTAACAGCATGACTGCAAATACAGCCAGAATTTTCGGCACAAATGTCAGCGTCTGCTCCTGAATCGAAGTCACCGTCTGGAAAATACTGATAAGAAGGCCGACAATCAGCGAAGTCAGCAGCAGCGGAGCCGCAGTCAGTATAATCGTGTATACAGCTTCTCTGGAAATATCCATAACCTGTCCATCTGTAATCATCGTATCTTCTCCTCCTTATGCTTTATAAAGAAATGTCCTGACCAGCTCACGGATAACCAGATTCCAGCCGTCTGCCAGCACAAACAGCAGAATTTTAAACGGCATCGATATCGTTGTAGGCGGAAGCATCATCATACCCATTGACATCAGCACCGAGGATACCACCATGTCAATCACAATAAACGGTATATAAATCAGAAAGCCAATAATAAATGCCGTCCGAAGCTCGCTGATAATAAAAGACGGAACCAAAACTGTAAATGGAATTTCATCTTTTGTTTCGTAAGTCACACCGGCAATCTCACAAAACATATTTACGTCTTTTTCCTGTGTCTGATTATACATGAATTCACGAAACGGCTGTTCTGCACGTTCCAGTGCAGTTTCCATTGTAATCTCACCCGCGTCAAGCGGCCGGATTACCTGTTCATTCACCTGTGAAAATACCGGCGACATAATAAATACTGTCAGAAAAAGCGCCAGCCCGACCATTACCTGATTCGGAGGTGATGACTGTGTACCAAGTGCAGTCCTCACAAAATGAAGCACAATAATGATACGGGTAAAAGAGGTCAGCATAATCATGATAGAAGGCGCTAACGAAAGGACTGTCAGCACAATCAGCATCCGAATCGGCGCAGATATACCGCCTTCTTCATTCGGCCAGCTGATCCATAATCCATCATTATAATCTGCGGGCGGCTCGTCCGGCTCTCTTGCGGAATCAAAGTTATCAATATTATCCCTTGCGGACGCATACGTATGCCTCTGACAGCAGAATACCAGACAAATAGCCAGCGCCACTATGGCAAGCATAAATGACGCCATGCAATATATTTTCTTTCCTTTACTCATTCTTACAGTCTGCCTTATTTTTTTGGAAGATGATGTTTTACTTTTTCAAGAATGTCATGGAAACTTTCACCCATGTCAATCCTCTGCCCTGCTGTGCCTGCGGTATCTGTTTTTAACTGCTCCTTAGAAATCTCGGTCAGTTTCTCCACATGATCCCTGCTGACTGCAATCACAAGGTATACATCTCCTGCTTCTATGATTTGTATGTAGCTGTTTGCTGAGATTTTCAATGTCTCAATAATCTTAAGATTCTGATTATGCATCTGTCCCTGCTGATACCGCGCAATCCAGCGGGTTGTCAGCAAGGTGATGAGCAGTACAATGACAAACAGGATTAAAATCTGAATCAGCTGTCCGACATTACTTAACCAGGAATCTGCAGAAACTGCCAGCAGCATTTTAACCAACTACTTTTTTCACTGCTTCCAGCACGCGCTCTGCCTGGAAAGGTTTTACAATAAAATCTTTTGCGCCTGACTGGATTGCTTCAATAACCATCGCCTGCTGTCCCATAGCAGAACACATAATGACACATGCACCCGGGTCTGCTTCTTTGATTGCCTTCAGAGCCTGGATACCGTCCATTTCCGGCATCGTAATATCCATCAGTACCAGATCCGGCTTTGTTTCATTATACTTCTCTACTGCTTTTAAACCATTCTCAGCTTCCCCGGCAATCTCGTAGCCGTTTTTCGACAGGATGTCCTTAATCATCATCCGCATAAATGCTGCATCATCACAAATTAAAACTTTCTTTGCCATAATATACATTCTCCCTTATTTTCTAAAAATTGATGTCCTTGATGACATTCTTTTGCTATTATAACATATAATCATGATTTTTAGCAATTATTTTATAATTTCTGTAATTCTTACGCCGAAGCTTTCTTCAATCACTACTACTTCGCCTTTTGCGACATACTTGCCGTTCACAAGCACATCAATCGGCTCGCCCGCAATCTTGTCAAGCTCTATAATTGTACCCGGTGCAAAATCAAGAATCTCCTGAATAGACTTCGTGGTACGTCCCAGTTCCACGGTGACCTCTAACGGTACATCCATAATCAGGTCAATATTTTCTTTCTGGAAAATTGCAGGATTAAAATCACCGGAAAAGCTCTGGAACTGTGCCTGCTGTACATTGACCGGCTGCTGCATCATTGGCTGCTGCATCATCATCGGCTGCTGCTGCATCATTGGCTGTCCCTGCATCATTGGCTGCTGCATCATCGGCTGTGCCGGCTGCGGCGTTGCCTGCTGCTGCGGAGCCGGCTGCGGTGCTGCCTGCTGCTTCGGAGTCACATTTTCTTCCATATCTTTTGTCATATTCGTCTTGATGCATTCGCACATCTCTTTTGCAAACGAAATCGGATACAGCTGCATAATCGTACTGTCTACTAAATCTCCGATTTCCATCTTAAACGAAATCTTAATGAAATTCCCGGTTAAAAATTCATCAATTTCTTTTTCATCCAGGCTGTCTGTCATATCAATCAGATTTGCTTCCGGCGGGCTGATATCAATTACTTTATTCAGCATAGAAGAAAGAGAGGTAGCAGCTGAACCCATCATCTGATTCATTGCTTCGCTGATTGCGCTTAAATGCATTTCCCCTAATTCTACATCTACATTTGTTCCGTCGCCGCCCATCATCAGGTCCGTGATGACTTTTACATCCTGTTCCTTTAATACAAGAAGATTACTGCCGTCTAATCCGACTGTATAAGCAATTCGGATAAACACACACGGTCTTTCATACTGGCTTACGATATCTTCCCAGGTAGCCATTGCTACAACAGGAGTGGATATATCTACCTTATGATTTACAAGGGAAAATAAAGTCGTAGCCGCCGTTCCCATACTGATATTGGCAATCTCTCCAATGGTATCCCGCTCGTCTGCTGTTACCTCTTCTGAAGATGCCGCCGAACCAGAGGTCCCGCCTGCAGAATCCATGCCATTTTGAAGAAGGGCTGTTATTTCTTCCTGTGACAATACTCCATCCATAATGTTCTCTATTCCTCTCTAATAATTGATGTTATCCTCACCGCATAATCATCACCCGATACCCCGGGCAGTGCTGTAAACTTTTTAATGCTTCCAACATAGATTTCCAGCTCATCTTCTACTTTTGTATCCAGTCTGATAATATCCCCCGGCTGAATTCTCGCAAAATCGCTGATAGAGAATGCACTGTGCCCTAACACCGCTTTCACAGGTATTGGCGCTTTTTCCAGCAGGCTTTCTACCATGCCGCTGTAAGAAATTTCCTCTTTTTCCTGCTGACTGGAATACCAGAACTTTGTATTCAGCTTATCCATGACAACATCCAGTGTAATATAAGGAAGACATACATTCATCAGGCCTTCTACATCGCCGATTTTGATATTAATCGTAACAATCGCAATCATCTCGCTCGGCGAAATAATCTGTGCAAACTGTGAGTTTGTCTCAATCCGCTCTAATCTGGGATTCAGCTGCACGACATTTTTCCACGGTTCCCTTAAAAGGTTTACACATACAGTCAGAAGCCTTTCAATAATCAAAAGCTCGATTTCTGAAAATTCCCTTGTCTTTGCTAACGGCTCTCCCATTCCTCCTAACATCCGGTCTACCATCGCATAGCCCACATTCGTCGCCATTTCCAAAAGGATATTTCCCTTTAAAGGCGAGAAATTAATTACTCCTAACAGCATCGGATTTGATAGGGAATTTGCAAATTCCGAATAGGTAACCGCCTCGGAATTGACTACTTCAACCTGTATATTTTTTCTCAGATATACTGGAAGATTCGTAGAAAGCAGCCGGCCATAATGTTCAAATATAATTTCAAGCGTTCGAAGATGTTCCTTTGAGAATTTAGAAGGCCTTGCAAAATCATAATTCTTGACCGGCTTCTCTTCTACATCTTTCATTTCATCTACATCAACCTCGCCGCTGCTTAAGGCCTTCAATAGATTATCTATCTCACTTTGAGACAGAACATCAGCCATGAATCTCACCACCCGTCGTTTATTTTTATCTTACACCTGTGTATCTGCTAAAGCTTACTGGTAATTTACGCTTGAAATATTAACAGCTACCATGAAATCTGAGTCAAACAGCTCCCGCATCTGGTCTAACATTTCGTCACGCGCTTCTTTCTGTCCGGCATCGGATTTAATATCCTCTAACGTATAGCGCAGGAATGTGTTGCCGACAATCTCCTTTAGCAAATCAATCCTGTCCGCGATTAACGGCTGCTTTTCCGCATAATCGCTGTCTTCCTTATTTAAGGTAACAGAAATGGTCGCTACTACGTAGTGCTGCTTGCCGTCGCCGCTGTCGCGCAGTGTAAACGTTGCCTCATTCTCGCCTGTAAGATTGACCACATCGGTCTGTTCAATCGGGATTGTGCTTACATTATAAGTCTTGCCGCTTTTCAGCTCTAACTCTACCGCGCTGCATACTGTCGCAACCAGTTCATTTGTCTTTTTTGCAGCAGGCACAAGCGTAATCATGATGACTGCAGAAAGCACGACATTCACAAATACAAGCGCCATAATCAGCACAGTCATTAAATTCTTCTTCATCTGTCCACCCATCCTTTATTTAGAATTATCCGAGCTATCGGAATTATACGAATTAAATACTTTAATTTCCACCCTTCGGTTTAAAGCGCGTCCCTCCGGCGTCCCGTTATCGGCCACCGGCATATAATCTCCCCGCCCGGAAGACTTGATGCTGCCGGGATTTAAATTCGTTGTTTCCCGCAGATGGTCTGCCACCGTCAGCGCACGGTACATAGACAGCACATTATTATTCGGGAACCGCGCATTATGTACCGGAACATTATCCGTATGTCCTTCAATTTCAATCGTATTATGATTAAATTTCTGAAGAATCTTTCCGATTTTATCTATAAGCGGAACTGCATCATCTGCTAAATCTGCGGAGCCTGACACAAATAAAATTGCGCCGTTTAAGGTAAGAGATACATACTGGCCGTTAAAATCTACAAGCACCTTATCCTGAATGCCGTATTTTGCTACCAGCCTTTCTACTTTATCAGCCATCCGCTCCGACTCTTCTAACTGTGCTTCATCCAGAACATCTTTTGCAGCCGCCTCGGTAATTTCCGTATCCTGGGCACCCGCCACTTTATTTTCGCTTTCGTCCCGTGCCGCCTCAAGTCCTTCCAGCTGGCCCATCGACTCTGCAAACCCATTGTCCGGATTGGAATTCTGGCCGTCATTGTCTGCCATCGTTTTTAAAATATTATTCTCTTCCGCGTCTGATTTGCCGTCTCCTGAGCTGGTTGCTTTCGGATTAAAATAAACATCGTATTTCTGCATCTGGTTAATGCCCGCAGAAATCATCTTGCCTTCACCCACCGAAGAGCCTCCGCCCTTTAAAATACTGTACTGGCTCTGGAGCGATGCTACCAGCGCCTCAAACTTTGCTTCGTCCACCGAGGACATCGAGAACAAAAGCACGAAAAAGCACAAAAGAAGATTCATTAAGTCGCTAAATGTCGCCATCCACGCAGGCGAACCCTTTGGCGGTTCTTCTTTTTTCTGTCTAGCCATCTTTACTCACCACCTCCGCCAGCCTGGCCGCCGCTTAATCCTTCACGGACAGCCGGAGCTAAGAAGGATTTCAGCTTTTCTTCAATGACACGCGGGTTCTCGCCTGCCTGTATGGAAAGCAGTCCTTCGACTGTAATTTCTTTTACCATCATTTCCAGGTCATTGTTTACCTTCAGCTTCGAAGCTGTCGGGTCACAGAGCCAGTTCGCAATAATGGAACCATACAGTGTCGTTAAGAGGGCAACCGCCATATTCGGTCCGATGGTGGAAGAATCCGTTAAGTTCTTTAACATCTTTACCAGACCAATCAGCGTACCAATCATACCCCAGGCAGGACCTAAAGCGCCCCATTTCTCATAAAAGCTGATAACCGTCTTATGTCTTGTTTCAATACAGGTTAAATCTGTTTCCAGAATTCCGCGTACCAGTTCCGGGTCTGTACCATCGACAACAAGCATAATTCCTTTTTTTAAGAATTCATCTTCGATTCCGTTCGCTGCCTCTTCCAGTGCCAGAAGGCCTTCCTTACGGGCAATGTTCGACAGATTAATGATATTGCGGATTGCCTCTGCTGCATCTGCCGTCTGGTTTTTTAACGTCAGGGAAAATGCTTTGAAGGAATTGATCGTATCAGGAAGCTTATTACATGCCAGCACGCCGCAGAGGGAACCGCCGAGCGTAATAATGAACGAAGGAATATCAATGAAAGAATCCCCAATAACCCCGAAGTTGAAGCTCATGGTGGCCGTTTCGAAAGAGATACCGAAAACCATCATGGCTACACCAATAATCAAGCCTAATATTGTTGCTATGTCCACTTTTTTCACCTACCAATAATTTTTTTCTCTTGTATAATATCCCTATGTATCTGCAGCTAGGCTTGTTCTGGCTGCTTGCGGAATATTAAACAATCGCTTAATATTTTCTTCTTATATAATATTACTAGATTTTGTATCTCTTGTCTACTTTCTTTTACAATAATTTTTTTACCGGACAAAAAGGATATTACGGTGTCCGGGGTTTCTTCTACAAATTCTATCTGGTCTGAATTAACTAATAATTTTGTTTCGTTCAGTCTGGTTACTTCGATCATAATATTCTCATTTTCTCCCGTTTGAAATGGCTGCAGATACCTGCTTCTGAGATTATGGTTAACGTATGCTTTACGGCCGGCTCAAAATGAATGCCGGATATTCTGCTTCTGACTGCTGTGAAGCTTCCCGGTCAGGACGGCAGACAGAAAACTGCCTGCCTTTTTCAAACTGCCTGTACCGGATTTCACCAGTCACTGTAACTGTTTCTTACTTATTATCTCTTCAGATTTACTAACTCTTCCAGAATGCTGTCGGATGTAGAGATAACTCTGGAGTTTGCCTGGTAACCGCGCTGTGTGGTAATCATCTGCGTAAACTCGGTTGCTAAGTCTACGTTGGACATTTCCAGTGTACCGCTGTCTATCGTGGAACCGTCGGAATCCATTTCCACGCCGATGCCGTCAAACTGGCCGGAGTTCATCGTCGTGCGGTAGCAGTTATCGCCAATGCTCTCCAAACCGGATGCATTGCCGAACCTGGCTACGGCTATCTGGCCTAACAGCGTGGTATTGCCGTTGCTGTAGCTGCCGTAAATCATGCCGCTCTGGTTTACCGATAAGCCGATTAACGTGCCGACACGCTTTCCTTCGCCTTCGTCACCGTTGCCCGGGGACATAGCCGCTGTGGAAGAACCGCCGTTGGAGAGGTTCTGCAGCGTAGAGAAGTCAATCTGGATGTCGGAAAATGGATTCGGCACGCCGCCTTCCATCTTGTAATTGGACATGCGCAGCGTCTGCGAGGTGCTTCCCTGCTGGCCGATATAAGTCAGGCTTCCGTCTGAAGTAGAAAACATCGCCTTAAAACCGTCAGTAGCCGGAGTTACAATTTCATAATGCTCATCTCCCGGATAAAAACGGAACTCAGCATCCAGAGGAAGGTCTGTCGTAAAAATACCTTTTTTATTAATTTCTTCTGCACTTACGGATACATAGCCATATCCTAAATAATCGAGAAGTGTTGTACTCTTTGTATGATCTGCATTTGAAAGATCCGCATTTGCTGCTCCTGCTAACTTATCAAGCGGGCCGCCCGCCGGCTCTACTGTTACTGAAAACTGCGGATCCCTGCTGCCCGGATTTACGATTGTTACCGTTACCTTTGAGTTTGAAACATTTGTATTCGGGCCTACAAATTTATCTGCCAGCTGCTGCATCTGCGTATTGTTCAGCTCATATGCAGTTCCTTTATTCGGGTCAGCCGGATCAACCGGAGTGCCATTCTGAAAATCGCCCGCATCCAGCCAGTCCTTTAAGGTATCCAGCATAGTTTCTTTTTTGACAATTTCCATATTATTTGCATCATTCGGCTGGAAAGTTGCCTGAAGCCAGTTCGCATCCAAAACCGAAGCAGGGTCCTGCACTTCCCTTCCGGCAGCATCAATCAGGGTCATCGTATATTTTCTGGCACCTTCCTCTCCTTCCGGATTTGTAACAGTATACTTTACCGAATAACCATCCGGCATAGAATATTTCGCGGTATCATCCGAATAAGAAAGATACTGATTCACCACCGATGCCGGGAATGTATAAGTCAGAGTTCCGTCTGTCGCCTGTCCTCCGTCTGGTATAGCCGGCGTCAGTGCAAGTCTTCTTAAAGCGCCTGCCATCCCGCTTGCCATAATATAGCTGTCTGTCACATACACGCCGCTGCCCTGTGCATTGTCGGTTCCGAACAAATCACTCAGCCTGGTATCCGAGCCTGAAATAATCGACTTTCCATTGCTGTCTAAGATATCGGTAAGGTTAATGGTGTATTCGCCGTCTCCGCCGGTTTTCTGTGCAGCAAATCTTGCATTATAAGCATATCCCAGGTTATCAAAAAAGGTTAAGCTCATGACATATCCGGCATCCGAGTTAACATTTGAAGTATTATCATCTAAAATACCCGTACACGTGGCTCTCGTCGTATACTCCGGCTGGGAAGTCTGGTTCTGTGCAGACATGATTTTCAGCGGGGATACGGTGTCTTTGCGGATATTGCCGTTTGCGTCTACCTGCCAGCCCATTACCATATACCCGGTGGATTCCATACAAAGGTTCCCGGCGCCGTCTACATAAAAAGCGCCCGCCCTTGTAAATACATTTTCGGTTCCCGTATTGACAATATAAAAACTCGTAGAATTCTTATCGGAAAGCTTTAAGTCAAATGCTTTTCCGGTGGATTCGGATGCGCCGCCCGTATCGATATCAATCGCGGTAGATGCAAATGTCGTACCAAGACCAATCTGTTTTGCGTTTACACCGCCCTTGCCGGTCTGTGCGTTTGCACCGGATGCAAAGGATGTGGTCTGATACATCATGGTTGCAAATGTCGTACGGGATGATTTAAACCCTACGGTGTTTACGTTTGCAATGTTGTTACCAATTACGTCCATTTTCGTCTGATGGGTCTTAAGACCTGCCACAGACGAATACAATGCTCTCATCATAATGAATTGACCTCCTGATTTTTGACTGGCGCAGCGAACGCTGCGCCTTAGTGTATGAGGCGCTGCCCGGCTTCTTCTGTCAGTCCGAAGCCGCAGCTATCCTGAATCGGTCCAGCCTACATAATTACAGCGCCGTCAATGTTTGTAAAGATATTTTCGCCGGCTTCACTTTTTTCTAACGCAGTCACGACCGTTTTATTCGGCACGTTCACGATAAATGCCAGTGAATCGACAATCACAAGGGAGTCGTTGATTCCTTTTTCCCCTGCTTTTCTGACACCGGATTCCAGACGCTCGTTCTGCTCTCTGGAAAGACTGATGTTGCGGTTTTCCAATCGCATAGCCGCATGTTTGGAAAATTTTAAAGCGGGCTGATCTGCCTGAATCTGTGTCTTATGAGTCTGTCTTAACACTTCCTCAAAAGAAACTTTCGGGACTGCATCCGCTGCAGCATCATTTTTCTGCGTCAGATACTGATCCGTCATCTGCTGTATGGAAGTGAATTGTTTTTCGATTCCTTTCATGTCTTCGACTCCATCCTTTTGCCTGATAGTTTAAGCCTCCCTGCAATGCCTATCCTGCAAAGATTACGGCTTATTCGTTTTCTGTGCCTGCACCGTTTTGTGCTTTTAATTCATCTAAGATTTTCTGAAGAATTGCGGCTACGTCTTTCGAACCGTCTCCCGTATCATCCGGGTCTTCCTGCGTATTGCCGAATTTCTTATTCGCTGCGTCTACCGCTTCTTTTACAGCGTTATACTGATTGATTGTTTCTTCTGATACATTCTTGCGCTGGCTGTCGGTTAATTTCTCATAAAGCTCATCGGCTTTCTTCATCAGGCCTGTATATTCTGCAAGCTTATCCTTATCCGCTTCTTCTACCTGGCCGACAGACGGAAGGTTTTTGACTGCTCCGGTAAACTGCGTTGCCTTTAATGCATCCATTTTGGTTTCAAGCGCGCGGAGCTTATCTAAAGATTCCTTATTTACGAATTTCTTCTGTGTCTCTGTCATCTTATCATATTCTTCGCGGGCTGATTTGATAAGTCCTTCATCCTCTACAGTCAGATTCTTTTCAGGCGGAAGCAGAGCAACCATTTCGTGGAATTCGTTTGCTAATACCGAGCCTTTATAGTATTCTTCATCCGCTACGGTATCTAGCTTGTCGATGTCATAAAGCTTGTCATTGACACTCAGCTTTGTCTTGCCGTCTTCCTTTGTGATAAAGTCCACCTTGCCTCTTACAAATCCGTTGTCCCCGTCGTTAATCAGCACATATTTTCCGACAAGAGCGTTTGCGGACTGCTTGTCAAATGCCTGCTGCATGTTGTTTAAGGATTCTACCATGGAAAATGTCGCCATCTGTGCCACCCATTCCGTATTGCTGGTAGGCTCTAACGGGTCCTGATACTGCATCTGCGCTACTAACAGCTGCAGAAACTGGTCCTGGCCCATTTCATTTCCGACATTTTTCTTCTTGCCGCTGGAAGCCGCCGCGGTATCGGATGTGCCGTCTACTATCTTGCCATCTTTTACTTCCTGTATAAGAGCCATAATTCATTCTCCTTTCTTTTTATCATGTTTTATTATAGTTCTATCATATTTCTGCCGTATATCCTCATATCCCTATCATAGCATTTTACTGCCGGTTTTGTGTCCGTATTCCAGTTTCTTAGCAGTTTCTTTCCCTGATTTTCATATTCTGCTAAGCCTTAAAATCTACATTATTGCCGTTATCACGCATAATCCGTGCAACAAGCTGTTCTTCTTCGGACATCAGCCCCGAAAGTCCGTCCATGCCGGATATACCGCCGTCGTCGTTTAAGTGAATGCTTCTTCTCGAACGTCTTGTATTCTGTTCTTCCTGCTGTCTGGCCTGTTCTTCCTGACCGTGCGCATCCTTTTCTAAATTGCTCTCAAACTCATGCGCGCCGGCGGAAACTTCGACCGCGTCGACCTTGATTCCCTGCTGATTCAGGTTTTCTTTCAAAATTGCTGCCTGCTGTACTAACGCTTCTTTGATATTTTCATTCTGCGCTGTCAGCTGTGCTGTAACGGTCCCCTGCTTTTCGGTCACATGCAGATATACCTTGCCGAGATTTTCCGGATTCAGCTGCATCTCAATCGATTTTGTATCCTGCGAAAGATTGATTCTGGTATACTCCACAATCTGGTCAATAACTTCCTGCATCGGTATCTGCGGCAGCGGGGCCTGTGTCTGGACATTCTGCGGCGTCTGCGGTGTCTGAACTGCATGCTGTGCATGCTGCACATCTGCGCCAAATTCAAAATGCGGGTTTTCAGTCACATTCTGCTTCTGCATCAGCGTCTGTTCCTGTCCGCCGTCCGCGGTTTCCTCCTGTCCGGCCTGGGACTGTTCCTGCCCGGTTTCTTCCTGCTGCACCGGTGCTGCCTTCTGTGTCTGAACCGTTTCCTCCTGTCCGGTCTGAGGCTGCTGTGTCTGCGCTTCTTCCGTTACTTCCGTCTTCTGTGCCTGCATGCCTGCTGCTTCCTTCGGAAGGTCTGTTTCGGCTGTTTTTACCGTTTCGGCTGCTGTTTCAGGCGCTGTGTGCTCCTGCCCGGTCAGAATCTGCACATTTGTATCCGGCTGCGCTTCTTCTGCTGTCAGTGTCTGTACAAAATCCGCTGTTTCCTGAGACTGCACAGGGACCTCTGACGCTTCTGTCAGCTTTGTCACAAGCTCATCCATGGAAATCCCAAGCTCGTTTAACAGTTCCTGGGTTACCGTATTCACATCTGCAAGCACCTGCTGGAAATTCTCATGAAACAGCATCATTCCCGGATTTTCATTTCCTGTCAGCTGTGCCGCAAGCGCTGTTAACTGCTGCGGATTCAGCAAATCAGCCTGAGTCAGCCCGAGCAGTTCCATAGCTGCTTCTATCTGTTCGTCGCTGACGCCCAGATTCTCTTTTAAAATCTCCTTAATCTCTTCTACAGCTTCCCCTGCTGCTTCTGCCACAGTATCCGCATCCGTGCTCTGCGCACCGTCCGCACTGCTTACCTTTTCCGCCTGAACCGCTGCTTTCCCCTGGCACTGCTCATACTGCTGCTGCAGGCTGCTGTCTGTGCCCTGTGTCTTCACATCCGCTTTCGGCATCACATTCTGCTGCTTCGCCGTCTGCATCATATTCGAAGAATTCTGACGCATATAATTCGTAAACGTCCCCTGCAGCCCTTGTGCCTTCTGCGTTCTCGCCCCGGATGTATCCGCCGTCTGCACCGCATCCGTACCGGAAACCGGCATAAGTTGTATTGCTGGCATCATCTGCCTCCTTTCCTTCTTTGAAACCTTCTTTGAAAATAAGCTCAAAGAATAAAAATAGTAAAAAGATTTATATAAACTGTTCTGGAAACAGTTTCCTGTCTCCAGCCCAGAATATACCTGTCTGAATGAATCCGGCTAATTTCTGCTAGGCTCTAACATTTCTGTCAGCTTCGCCGCGTTCTCCTGATTCATTGCCGCTAAAATATCCGCTCTGTTTTCCGCAGACATCTTTTCTAAAATCCTTCTTACAAGCGACATATTATCGGTCATTGTATCAAAAATAGCTGCAGCTTCCTTCGGCTTCATCGATGAATAGGTATTTACATAAGTATCCACGCTGCTGTCATACTGCTGCTGCTCGATTACTTCTTTATAAAGCACCTCCGCATTATCCGGTTCAATTCCCTCATAATATTTCTGATATTCCGAAATATCCGGCGCGTCATCCCCGAATACAACTTCCTCATAAAATTCCTGCTTCAGTGTCTCAAATGCCGCTTCATTATCCCGGTATTTGCGCAGCTTTCTTACCTGGGCCTGCAAATCTTCAATCTTTGCTTCCTGGTCTTTATTCGTCTGCAGGGATGCTTCCAGCTCCCCTTCCAGCTCCTGAATGCGGGCAATTGCTTCATCTAATGTCTTATACGGATAATCTTCATTTTCTTTTTCATCTGCCTTTGGCTGCGGCAGTATTTTATTTACATACGGCACGTCTTTTAAAACCGGGTACAGCACAGTAGAGCCGAATCCGCCTACGTCAAGCCGTACCAGCAGCGCCAGAATGCCCAGCCAGATTGCGATAATTACAATCGTCGCTAAGAAGACGACCAGCTTCCCGCCGGCTGTTTCCTGCTCTTCGGCCATCTCGCTTTCCTGCCTTGCCGCTTTTTTCTCTTCTTTTTTCCGTCTTTTCTCTTCTTTTTTCCTGGCTTTTTCTTCTTTTTTGGAATCCTGCTGTGCTTCCATTGCATTTTCTGGCATCCCGGACATCCTCCTTATGTACTTTCCCCATGATATGTATAACTGACAAGCTCATTTACCGCCTGATTTTCTTCATAGGACACTTCCTGCTTAAACTCTTCAAAAGCCCGCTCGCGCAGCTTTTCAAAAGTCTTGCGCTCTATCATCATTTCATTCAGTTTCAGCCTTGCCGCCTCGACCTGCTTTTCTGCCGCATGGACGACCATCATCTGCGCACGGATTCTTGACTTCATAATGTCAATGGACTGCTTATTTTCTCTGATATCGCGGATGCTTATCACACCGTTTACCAAATCTACCGCTCTTTTTTCATACATGGAGCGCTGTGTAATGAGCATCTGCAGAGCGGCTTCCTCTTTCCGAAGCTTTGCGTTCGCCTGCCCGTATGCAATTTTTGCCTGGCTTTCGAGCTTTAACTTGATATCCAGAATGCTCTGCAGCTTAAATATAAACTTTGCCATTGCTTCCCTCAAGATTTAATCTTTAAAAATTTCTTCCAGACGCTGCAAAATTTCCTCAAAAGAAAATTTTTCCATCGTACCCTGCATTAAAAACTGATTGACCGCATTGATTTTCTGAATCGCATAATCAATCGCTACATTAGAGCCGCTTTTATACGCACCGATATTAATCAGGTCTTCGGCTTCATCATAAGTACCCAGCACATTTCGAAGCTTTCCGGCGGCACTTTTATGTTCGTCCCCGGCAATCGCGCTCATACACCTTGAAATGCTTGCCAGCACATCAATCGCCGGATAATGGTTCTTCTGTCCCAGCCTTCTTGATAATACTATATGCCCGTCAAGTATGCTTCGTGCCGTATCCGTAATCGGTTCGTTAAAATCGTCACCGTCTACCAATACGGTATACAGTCCGGTAATTGAGCCTTTATCCGAATTTCCCGCCCGCTCTAAAAGCTTCGGCATCTCTGAATAAATGCTCGGCGGATATCCCCTTGTAACCGGGGGCTCGCCGGAAGCTAAGCCGATTTCACGCTGCGCCATGCAAAAACGCGTCAGGGAATCCATCATTAAAAGGACATCTTTTCCCTGGTCCCTGAAATATTCCGCAATGGCTGTCGCGGTCTTGGCAGCTTTATTTCGAATCAGCGCCGGCTTATCAGAAGTAGCTACAATCACGACCGAGCGCTTCATGCCTTCCTCGCCCATATCATTTTCTACAAATTCCCGGACTTCACGCCCGCGCTCTCCAATCAGTGCAATGACATTGACATCCGCTCTCGTATTGCGGGCAAACATGCCCATCAGCGTGCTCTTGCCCACGCCGGAGCCTGCGAAAATTCCGATACGCTGTCCCTTGCCGACGGTAATCAGTCCGTCTACCGCTTTTACCCCTAACGGCAGCACATCCCGGATAATGACACGGGACATCGGGTCCGGCGGCATCGCATCTACCGGATACTCAGCATCCAGCTCCAGTTCTTCCACGTCCGTCGGCCTTCCAAGCCCGTCTAACGTATGTCCCAGTATGTTTTCGCCTGTCAGTATGGATAACGGGTGTCCGGTATTTTCCACAATGCATCCGGCCCCAATGCCTTCTACGCTTTCAAAAGGCATTAAAAGCAGGCACTTATCACGGAATCCAACGACCTCCGCCATAACAAAAGCATCCTGTTCTCTGTCTATGTAGATTCTGCACAGGTCGTTTAATTTCGCATCCGGCCCTAAAGACTCAATCGTAAGGCCTACTACTTTTGCCACTTTTCCATAGCGGTTAAAATAAGTTTTGTCTATCAAAGGAAAGTATTTTTTATCAAAATCATGATACTGCCTGTTTTCCATTTCACTCACAATCCTGTTCCCAGATTATCCCATACAGGACAGCTGTCTTAAGCTTTTTGTCAGATTTTCAAGCTGTACATCCAGTCCGCAGTCAAACAGGCCTTCGTCTGTGTCGATTTTGCACTGCCCCGGCTGCATGGATTCATCCATAATCACATCCAGCACTGCCTCACCGCCGATTTTCTGGAAGATTTCCTGTTTTCTGCCTTCAATTTCCTCATAGTCGTCTGCACTTACAAATATACGGAACTGCCGGCTGTTTTTGATATGCTGCACAGTCTGGCGGATTAAATGCAGAAGGATACGGCGGCATCCGGAAAGGTCCGTGTGCAGCACGCTGTCAAATACCTGAATCACGGTATCCATCAGCTCCGGCTCCATTGCTTCCAGCCTCTGCGCATAGTCCTGCTCTAAAACATCCCTTCTTTGCTGCAGCTGCTTTTGTCCCTCGGCTTCTATGGCGCGGGCACGTTCCATGCCCTGTGCGTAACCTTTCTCTTCTGCCTGCTTTCTGGCTGTTTCCTTCAGATTTTCCGCTTCCTGCACCGCTTTTTTCAAAATCTCTTCCGCATCGGCAGTCGCTTTGGAAAGAATCTGGTCCGCCTGCTCTTTTGCGCGCTCTACATAATCAATCTCCAGCTCCTGCGGCACTTCCAGATTTACTCCGAAAAGCCCTTCCTGAAAGACCGCGTCTGTTTCAGCGGATGCTTCTTCCCCCTCCTGGCCTTCCTTTTTCTTTTCGTGCGCCTGCTGGTACAGCTGTGCCTTGCGCTCAAATGTGAGCGCGGTCAGCTTTTGTTCTAGCAGCTCATTATGGTCAATCACGCGGGTAAAAACTTCTCCCTGGTTCTGATTCACCTGTGCCTTATACAAATTAGACAACGATTTCGTCACCTCCGCCTCTTGAAATGACAATCTCAGCGGAATCTTCTAACTTACGGATGACAGCAACAATCTTCTGCTGTGCTTCCTCTACATCTTTCATTCTTACAGGGCCCATGAATTCCATGTCTTCTTCTATCATAGCAGCAAGACGTTTGGAAAGGTTCTTAAGAATTGCGCCTTTCACTTCTTCATTCGAGCCCTTCAGAGCAATTGCAAGATCGCTGTTTTCAACATCACGCAGCACTCGCTGAATCGCACGGTCGTCCAGAAGAAGGATATCTTCGAATACGAACATCTTCTTGCGGATTTCGTCTGCCAGTTCCGGTTCTTCCACCTCGAGTGTTTCCATAATGTGTTTTTCTGTACTCCGGTCTACGGTATTCAAAATGCTGACAATCGCATCGACACCGCCCACAATCGTGTAATCCTGATTTGCCAGTGAGGCCAGCTTGCGCTCTAATACGCTTTCTACCTCTTTAATAACATCCGGCGATGTCCGGTCCATCATCGCTATACGCTTCGCTACGTCAGCCTGCTTTTCCGCATCCAGCGAGCCGATAATCATAGATGCCTGATTCGGAGACAGATAGGACAGAATCATGGCAATCGTCTGCGGATGTTCGTCCTGGATAAAGTTCAGTACCTGGCTGGCATCTGTTTTACGCACAAACTCGAACGGACGCACCTGTAAGGATGCCGTCAGCTTGGTAATCACCTGCTGCGCGCGTTCCTCTCCGAGCGCTTTGTCCAAAAGGTCTTTTGCGTATCCGATACCGCCTTCTGATATGTACTGCTGTGCCAGGCACACCTGATAAAATTCGTTGATGATGTCGTCCTTAAGCTGCGGGGCAATACTTCTTGTATTCGCAATTTCCAGCGTCAGCTCCTCGATTTCATCTTCTTTTAAATATCTAAAAATGCTTGCTGATTTTTCCGGCCCCAGAGCAATCAAAAGGACTGCCGCTTTTTGAAGGCCACTCATCTTATCCGCCATGTTTCTCCCTCGATTCGAACTATTCCCAGTCTTCGTTCAGCCAGTTACGCAGCAGTGACGCAACAGCTTCTGGTTTTTCTTCTACGAATTTTTCGATCAAAACCCTTGCCTCGGATTTTTCCTTGAATCCGATATCTTCCAGATTTTCTTCTTCGTTTTCTTTTGTAGTCTGCAGTAATGTCTCTACCGACAGTTCCGGTTCTATTTCCGGAGCCTTCTCTTTTCTTGTGCTCATAAATACAACAAATCCAAGCAGTGCAAAAATTAAGACTGCGAGTATGATTTCCAGATAATCCGTCAGTGTCCTGCCGCCCTCAGAAGGAATAAACAGCGGTTCCTGGTATGCAATTACAGAAATCCGTTCCGGGTCTATCCCGGTCGCCATGGCAAGAGACTCGATAATCTGCTGGTCTACCTGCTGCATCTGCGCCGGCTGGCTTTCAATCTGCGCCCGGTATTCATCAAATGTCATGCCCTCTAATGTACCGTCGCTTCTTAAAGCATCTTCATCATATTTGACATAGGAACGGAGTGAAACTGACAAAGAGGCATTTTCATACTGAATTCCGCCAATGCCTTTTCTCGTATTTTCTATTCTTTCATTTAAAGCATATTCTGCAGAAGCGTCTGAAATGGTCTGCTGTGTCTGCTCTCCGTTATCAAGCATATATGTATTGCCGTCTTCTCCATTCGCATCTGTGCCAGGCACTCCGGCATTTCCTGAAATCGTTTCCTCATCATAAGTGGAATTGTTTTTATAAGGCCCCTGGGCTCCGCCGCCCGGTACATCGTATTCCTTGCTCGTAATCGTCGTATCGTCAAAGTTCAAAGGCAGGTTTACGCCCACTTCCGCGCTCTGGTACTGTCCGGTTCCAAGCAGGATGTTTTTCACATCTCCTTTGACCTTGCTTTCCAGCTTCTGCTGATAAGAAAGCTGTGAAGCCGTCATCCCGGAAGCGGTTGCTAATTCACCCATGCCGCCGGAATACAGCAGATTTAAGTTGCTGTCCATAATGGAGATATTATCTGTCGTCTTATTTCCAAGTCCTGTTGCAATCATCCTTGCCAGGCCTACTGCCTGATCTTCGCTCATTTCACCGTCTAATTCCAGAAATACTTCTGCAAAGGATTCTTTCTCATTTGCAATCAGAGTTCCGTCATCGTTTGGAATGTCCAGATTTACAGTCGCCGTTACAACATTCGAAAGAGACTCCAGGTCTGTCTCCATTTTATTTTCCTGATATTCTTTGTATAATTTTGCCTTATCTGCTTCTGTGGTGCTCAGACTGCCGTTTAAAATCTGGCTGAGCTGATCATCGTTTGTTGTAATGGCATTTGAACCTAAAAGAATATTAGCCTGGGAAGAATCCTTTTTCTTTATCGTAAAGGTCATCCCGTCATCCGAGACTTCATGATAGATGTCTGCATCATTTAGCAATGTCTGTACTGTGGACGCTTCTTTGGCTGTCTCACATATTTTTATAATCACCATTTCCGGACGCGTCAGCACAGCTGCAAGAATAGCTACTGCAAGGATAACCACCAGCGCTGAGCTTGCAATGATCATCTGCTGCTTTTTGGTGAATTTTTTCCACCATTCTACAATTCTATTTAATAACTCTCTGATTCTGTCTGGCATTTTCACTCACTCTCCGTATCTTCCTGTTAAATCTGCATCTGCATGATTTCCCGATAAGCATCAATAATCTTGTCTTTCACCGATACGGTATACTGCAGAGCGACATTTGCTTTGGACTGTGCAATTAATAAATCATGTGTATTTTCTGATTTTCCTAAT
Source organism: uncultured Eubacterium sp. (assembly GCA_947384955.1). Classification (GTDB taxonomy): domain Bacteria; phylum Bacillota; class Clostridia; order Lachnospirales; family Lachnospiraceae; genus Eubacterium_J. Next base: position 33,608 of record CANDJC010000021.1, read on the forward strand.
GCAAACTGAATCATAGCTGATTCTGCATCGTTGTGCAAGTCATTTGTCTCTTCTACCATCCCAAGAGCAGACTGAAAAACAGTTTCAAAATCCTCTGAATATTCCTGTGCCGCAGTCAGAAACTGCTTCTGCGCCGCCGCAAAAGCTGATTCCGCTTCCGTGGCTCCTGTTATACCTGATACATCCATTTCCTACACTCCTATTTTACATCTTCTCCATTATTTTCCAATCTGCAGTCCTGCCTGAGCCATCGATTTTCCTGCTTCAAATGCAGTAATATTGGCTTCATATGCCCGGCTGGCATCGATTAAGTTTGTCATTTCTGTCACAAGATTCACATTCGGATAAGAAACATATCCGTTTTCATCAGCATCCGGATGCGCCGGGTCGTATTCCATAATGAAATCTGACGTATTATCTTCCCCGACCTCCACGACCTTTACGCCGTTTCCAATATGGCTGCCCCTCTTCCTGCTCTCTGTTAAATACCGGTCAAACCGGTTTACGCCTTTTTCCTGAAAAGAGACTACCTTGCGCCGGTACGGTGTCCCTGCATCTGTCCTTGTCGTATTGACATTTGCTAAATTCTCTGCAATGATATCTGCCCGAAACTGCTGAGCCGTCATTCCCGTCGCACTGATATTAAATGATTGAAATAATGCCATATGCTTTTTCTCCTTTTCTTAAATTTTCATGCTTTCGCGTTATTTGCTCATTGCAGTTCTCATACGTGCAAATTCCTGGGAAATGCTGTCTGTCAGCGCGGAATAACGAATCTGCTCAGAAGCCAGCTCTACATTTTCCGTATGCATATCTACATTGTTACCGTCGAGCCGGTAAGAAAAAGACTCGGCTGCCATATCAATCTGTGATGTCGCTGTCAGACGGCTCAGATTCATATTGCGAATCCTGCTGTCCAGATTCCGGTTATATTTCGAATCCATCAGCTCCCGTTCCAAAAGAGACTGGAAATCCACATCGTACCGTTTAAAATCCGGCGTTGTTGCATTTGCAATATTATTTGCAAGCGTACTTTCCCTCAGCCAGCTTGCATCAGCCGCTTTGTCTAAAACATTGATATAATCAAATGCGGATGACTGAAACATACTACCCCCTCCTGTTCTTCGTTCTATTTCTTTGCAGTTTTACATTTTTCTCTTGTAACCTATCTTATATATTAAAATATTCACACTATTTTGACAAGAGGAAATTTACATAATGCGATACTTTTTTATCGACCAGATATTACATCATTGATTTTTCTTTTTCATGGCCTCTAATTCCGAAAATACAACGTCATTTGTCACTTTGATATATGTACCTTTCATTCCCGAAGAACGCGATTCAATGACCCCGGCGCTTTCAAATTTGCGCAGTGCGTTGACAATGACAGAGCGCGTGATTCCGACGCGGTCCGCTACTTTGCTCGCAACTAAAATGCCTTCCGTACCGTTTAACTCCTCGAAAATATGCATAATTGCTTCGAGTTCGGAAAAAGACAGTGTGCTGATTGCAGAACGGACAATCTGGATTTTTCTTGTTTCTTCCTCTGTTTCCTCATTTACGGAACGCATCATTTCAAGCCCTACAACTGTGGTGCCGTACTCGCATAATATAATGTCGTCGATGTCATACGGCTCATCCATGCGGTATACGAACAGCGTCCCAAGCCGCTCGCCTGCAATGTCAATCGGTGTTATAATCGCGGAATATTTCTTGATATCCTGTACAAAACCAAGCGTTTCTAAATTTACATTTTCTTTTGTAGACAGTATGCCAAGCAGCCGTTCGTTCAGCATGACATCAATAAGCTCCCCCACTTCGTCCACAATCAGTTCTGAAATCTCCGCAATCCCGCTGCAGCGGCTGGTTCCAAGTACCTTTCCCTTTTTACTTATGACCAGGATGTTTGACTTTAGAATGTCAGTCATGACTTCACAGATATCGCTGAATACTACTTTCGACGAATTGTTGTTGTGGAGCAGTTTATTTATCTTTCTTGTTTTATCTAGCAGTTGAACACTCATTGGTGCCTACCTCCTCCTTTTCTGCGGCTTTTTAAGCATTCATGGTGTATTTTATGATAACACTTCTTTTCTGATAATTCAACCGATTTTGGGTAATTTCATGAATTGTTTGTTACCTATTTGTTACAAAAATGTTTAATGCTGGAAGAAGGGGGGATGAGGGATAGGGGGGGTGGAGGACGGACGCTGGAGGGAGAAACTTTTTCCTGCTGCTGTGCGGTTTACGAAAAGTAAGAAGTTCTAAGTTTTCTGCGGAAAGGCTGTGGCAGCGGACGGACCGGCGCCTGATGCCCTGGCGTTTTTGCTGGCTGAAGGTATTGGCGCTGGCAGGCGCCTTTTGGGGACTTGAAGGCTGTTTAAGGGGATAGTCTGTGTGTCCCCAAATCCTGGGTGATGAGCAGAAAACTAAGAACTTCTAACTTTTCTCCAAATGCACAGCAGCAAGAAAAAGTTTCTCCCTCCAGCTGGTTTTTGGCTGGTCCGCATTGTATTGCTTTTCTAAAGCTTTGGTGCAGGTTTTGGGGGCTTTGTTCTGCCAGGATGTTTTTGTTTTATTAAATACAGATTGGGAAAGGTTTCTCCCTCTGGCTCGTTTGGGCTTGCATGGCTCTGTTTTTCTAAAGTTGTGGTGTGGTATGGGATGTTGTTCCGCCAGGATGCTTTCTTTTTAGAGAACGGCAGAATAGGATTTTCTGCTTTTTTCTCAGAGAACGGGTGCGTGACAGGATTTTCTGTTTTTATTTCTCTGAAATTGTCCGGGCTGCTTCTTTTTTAGAAACCGGATTTCGAAATCTGATTTCTTGTTTTTGTTTCTGCAAGATTGTTTCGGGGTGTCTCTTTCTCAGAAGACAGGGTCGGGATAGAATTTCTGTTCCTGTATCCTTGAAATTATCCGAGCTGCTTCTTTAATTAAATGTAAATGCCGCCATACAGTTTCGCCTGTATAGTGGCACTTACGCTCATAATAATTATTTTAGATTCTGACTGCCCCAAAACTTATCAGACTGCTTCTTTTTCTTCTCTTCTTTCATTATTTCAATACTTATCGGAACATAATTCTTCATTATATATATCTGATTTCCAGCAAATTAGATTCTCGATTTTTCATACGACAGTTTTCGAACAGTCTGTTCTTATTTTTCATATTTTTCTTCCAAGCATCAGCAGCCCTGTTAATATATAATATCAGCCAAAACGTCTCACCAGTCCGCCTAAATTAAGCCAATACCAGCCGGGCGGAGAAACTTTTTCCTGCTGCTGTGCATTCGGAGAAATGCTGGAAGTTCTTAGTTTTCTGCTCACTGCACAGGATTTGGGGACACACAGCCTTCCGTCTTATAAAACCCTGAAGTCCCCAAAAGGCGCCTGCCTGATGCCAAAACACAAAGCCAGCAAAAACGCCAGGGTATCAGGCGCCGGTCCGTCCGCTGCCACAGCCTTTCCGCAGAAAACTTAGAACTTCCTGCTTTTCTCCGACAGCACAGCAGCAGGAAAAAGTTTCTCCGCCCGGCGTCCTCCCCCCCCCCCCTTACCAGCACGCTGCCATTTCAAGCCCCCTCCTGCTTCTTCTTCTCAAACATATACCCGCACTGCTCATCCGCGCACACAATTTTATTCCCTTTTTCTACCATAAACCCGCCGCACTTCGGACATTTATCCGCTGTCGGCTTCTGCCATGACATAAAATCGCACTCATCCGGCCCAGCCTCGCATCCAAAAAACCGTCTTCCCTTTTTTGTTTTTCGCACCACAATATCTTTCCCGCATTTCGGACAGGCGATGCCGATTTTTTCCAGATACGGCTTTGTACTGCGGCAGTCCGGGAATCCGGGGCAGGCAAGGAATTTCCCGTGAGGGCCGTATTTAATGACCATATTGCGGCCGCATTCTTCGCAGATAACATCTGTGACCTCATCTGCAATCTTCACTTTTTCCAGCGTTTTTTCCGCATTCAAAACGGCTTCTTCCAAATCCGGGTAAAAGTTGCTGACGATAACTTTCCAGCTGACGTTTCCCTCCTCCACTTTATCCAGCAGCATTTCCATATTTGCAGTGAATTCTTCATCTACAATCGTTGTGAAAGCTTCTTTCATGATGGTATTGACTGCTTCGCCGAGTTCTGTCAGAAAAAGGTTTTTATTTTCTTTTAATACATAACGGCGTGCAAGCAGGGTCGTGATAGTAGGCGCATAGGTACTCGGGCGTCCGATTCCGTGTTCTTCGAGTGCTTTTACAAGCGCGGCCTCTGTGTAATGTGCCGGAGGCTGTGTAAAATGCTGGGTGCTGGTTACATCTGCCAGTGTCAGTTTGGAAGATTTATCTATGGATTTAAGCAAAACATTGTTGTCACCTTTTTCATCTTCATCGCTCATGTATACAGACATAAAACCGTCAAAAGCTATTCTGGATGCGGATACTGTCAGACGGTATTCTCCCGCGCCTATTTTTACACTGGTAGTTTCGTATTTTGCCGCGCTCATGCGGCTTGCTGTAAAACGCTTCCAGATAAGCTGATAGAGCCTGAACTGGTCTCTGGAAAGTGATTCTTTTACTTCTGCAGGCGTTCGTTCAATATCTGTCGGACGGATGGCTTCATGGGCATCCTGTATCTTCCCGGATTTTTTCTTTTCTTCCTGAGCTTCTGCAATATAGTTTTCCCCATAAGCTCTTCCGATATATTCTCTTGCCTGGGCATCTGCTTCTTCTGAGATACGCACGGAATCTGTTCTCAGATAAGTAATCAGGCCGATGACACCAGAACCTTTGATTTCTACTCCTTCATAAAGCTGCTGTGCAAGCCGCATCGTCTTAAGTGTAGAAAAATTCAGCACCTTGGAGGCTTCCTGCTGCAGCGTGCTTGTCGTAAACGGAAACGGAGCTTTTTTCGTCCGCTCGCTCTTTTTTACATCTTCCACCTGATACTGTGCCTTAAGCAGCTCCTGCCTGATTTTTTCTGCCTGTTCGCCGTTTTCAATTTTCATGCGGCCCGAGGCAGTTCCATAAAATTTTGCGTCGAGCTTTTTTCGCTCCCCTGCAACGGACAGGGATGCGTCAATCGTCCAGTATTCCTCCGGGATAAATTCGCTGATTTCACTTTCACGGTCCGCAATAATGCGCAGGGCAACCGACTGCACACGTCCTGCACTTAAGCCGCGTTTTACTTTTTCCCAGAGCACCGGGCTTATTTTATAGCCGACCATGCGGTCTAAAATCCGCCTTGCCTGCTGGGCGTTTACAAGGTCCATATCAATCTCACGCGGCTGTTTTAAGGAAGCTTTGACTGCATTTTTAGTAATTTCATTAAAGCTGATGCGGTACACTTCTTTCTCGTCTTTATTTTCGTCCAGTTTCAGCGCTTTGGACAGGTGCCAGGAAATTGCCTCTCCTTCCCGGTCAGGGTCAGTTGCCAGATATATGCGCTCTGCTTTTTTCACTTCTTTGCGCAGTTTTGCCAGTATCTCGCCTTTCCCGCGGATTGTAATGTACTTTGGTTCAAAATCATGTTCAATATCAATCCCCATCTGACTCTTTGGCAAGTCTCTGACATGTCCATTCGAGGCAGTGACTTCATAATTTTTCCCCAGAAATTTTTTGATCGTCTTTACCTTTGCCGGTGATTCCACGATTACCAGATATTTTGCCATAATTACTCCTCAAGCTGCTTACTTTGTCATTATCTTATAGCAGTTTTTAAATACTTCTTCAATATAGTGCTTTTGCAAAAGGGCAGACAGCGCCTGGCAGACCGTCTGTACATCCAGTCCGGTCCGTTCCAGTATTTCTTCGATGTCCAATGGCAAAAGACCAAGACAACCATACACCAACGACTCATCTTTTTCAAGAGAAAATTTATGTAAATTGCCAGAATTTTGATTTGCCTCCTCGAAATCATGCGTAAATTCGGGCTTTTTTTGTGAAATATTTTTTTTGCGGCCGGCATGTACAAACAGCTCGTTCAGACAGTCCTCCACAGATAAAATGACACCTGCCCCTTGTGCAATCAGCTGATTACAGCCGCTGCTTAACGCATCGGTAATCCGGCCCGGCAGCGCGCAGACCTCCTTTCCCTGCTCTAAAGCAAAATCAGCAGTAATTAAAGAGCCGCTTTTTTCTTTTGCTTCTATTATAAGAACTACATCCGACAAAGCGCTTATCATCCGGTTGCGCTGCGGAAAATGAAAGCCTTCCGGCTTTGTGCCCGGCGGATATTCAGACATTACTCCTCCATGATTTACAATTTCATAATACAGCTGTCTGTGAAAACTCGGATAGCACACATCCACGCCGCAGCCAAAGACCGCATAAGTATCGCCCCCGCTGTCTAATGCCCCTCTGTGTCCCGCCGCATCAATCCCCCTGGCCATTCCGCTTATCACAGACACATCATGCTTAGCCAGTTCTCTTGCAATCTCCCTGGCAATCGTTCTCCCATATTCCGAACACATCCTGGCACCTACAATGGCAGCCCTGAATTTATGCGTTTCCGGAAGGCTTCCGCGGTAAAAAAGGCCGTAAGGAGCATCGGCCAGCTGGCGAATCTGGGGCGGATAATGTGCCTGTTCCAGGCTGACAAAAGAAATGCCCGCCTGCTTTAAGCGCTGCCACTGCCCGTCAGTATCCCATGTTTGTTTAGATTCTATGATATGCTCAATATCCTTATGCATAAGTCCCGGAATTTTTTCCAGCTCTTTTCTGCTAAGACTGTATACTTCCTTCGCATCCGCACACTCGCGAAAGAGACATTTCTGCATCCGGTATGACCAGTCCCTGATACAGCAAAGCCAGTATGCATATTTTTCCATTTCATATTCTTTTTTCTGGCACATAATCTATCTGTCACCTTTCCCAGAATTTCCGGTCCAGGCTGCGGTAACAAAGCGCCTCGGATAAATGGCTCACTCTGACAGACTTGCTGTGCGACAAATCTGCGGCCGTTCTGGCAACACGCAGGATTTTGTGATACGAACGCGCGGTCAGATGAAATTTCTGGTACATTTCTTTTAAGTATTTTTCTTCTTTCGACGTAATCTGACAGATTTCCTTCAGGCAGTCCGCCGGAATCTGACTGTTAAAATGGATACCGGTTCCCTCAAAGCGTTCTTTCTGCAGTTCCCAGGCTTCACAGACCCTGGCACGGATTTGCGCAGAGCTTTCATTTCCCGCTTTATCCGTAAGCTCCGCATAGGTAAGCTGTGATGTTTTTACACAGATGTCAATACGGTCTAACAGCGGCTGGCTGATGCGGCCAAGATAACGGTCAATTGCATTCTGTGTACAGCGGCAGCGCTGCATATCCGGGTATGCCCCGCAGGGACACGGATTTGTGGCCGCAGCCAGCATAAAATCTGACGGATAGCTGCAGTTTCCATGTACCCTGGATATATGAATCTGTTTTTCCTCCATAGGCTGGCGCAGCAGTTCCAGTGTAGACTTTTGAAATTCAGCCAGCTCGTCCAAAAACAGCACGCCTTTATGAGCCAGAGATATCTCTCCCGGTTTCGGCACTTTTCCGCCTCCGGCAAGCCCCTGAGGCGTAATCGTATGATGCGGGCTTCGAAACGGGCGCTTTGTTATCAAATGGCTGTTGTGCAAAAGCATTCCGCTGATACTGTAGATTTTGGCTAACTCCAGCTGTTCTTCTTCACACATCGGCGGAAGTATGGTGGGAATGCGCTGTGCAATCATCGTCTTTCCCGCACCGGGCGGGCCGACCATCAAAAGATTGTGCATCCCCGCTGCCGCTACTTCGCTGGCTCTGCGTACCAGCCGCTGTCCGTTTATCTGTGAAAAATCCAGTTCCTGTCCGTTACTGTCAGAAGCATTTTGTATATTTTTAGAGCTTAGAAACATTTCATTCGTATCCATGACAAATGCTTTCTGCGATGACGGATGAGTGAAATAATCTATTACATCTTTGATTTCTTTCACGGCAACTGTCTGAATGTTTTTAATCATGCACGCTTCCATGCGGTTTTCATAAGGCACCATGCAGTGCGTAAAACCATGTTCCCTGGCCTGTGCCGCAATCGGAAGTATGCCTTCCACAGGCTGTACTTTGCCGTTTAATCCGATTTCTCCTACAATCAGTATAGAGGTTAGATTTTCGGGCGGTATAATGCGAAATGCTGCAAGAATGGCTGCGGCAACCGGCAGGTCAAAGGCTGAACCGGTTTTTTTGATATTGGCCGGGGACAGATTTACTGTAATCCGCTTTGCAGGCAGACGATATCCGCTGTTGCGCAGAGCGGTCCTGACACGTTCCCTGGCTTCTTTTACTTCCGATGCAAGAAAGCCTACCATATCAAACATCGGCAGGCCGTCGCTGACATCTGCTTCTACCTGTACGGGAATGCTGCTGATACCGCGGATGATGGCTGTTGATACAATACTATACAAGAAATTCCTCCTTTTTGTTTTTGGGGGTTCTGGATGTGTCTGCTGGATTAAGAGGATTTCAAAAGGAGCCACGCTTGGGGTGTGGCAGAATTTTTAGATACAAAAAGATGAAGTTATTATAGCATAAAAATGAGGGGTTGGGAAGGGGGTTTTGTAAATTTATTTTTTTTTGAAGGGAGGGACGCCGGACGGAGAAATGTTTTCCTTTGGATGTTCCGCTTCCAAAAAGCAGGAAGTTCTAAGTTTTCTGCGGTTAAGTTCTGGCAGCGGACGGACCGGCGCCTGATACCCTGGCGTTTTCGTATGCTGAAGGTATTGGCTCTGGCAGGCGCCTTTTGGGGACTTTAGCGGTTTTTCAGGCGGCAGACTGTGTGTCCCCAAATCCTGGGTAATGAGCAGAAAACTAAGAACTTCCAGCTTTTTTCCAGAGTCACATCCAAAGGAAAATATTTCTCCGTCCGGCTGGTTTTGGCTAAATTTACGTTTCGGACTGTGTTGTACGTCAGGCTTTTCTCTTAAGGATGTCTGATATAAAGGAGCTGTCACTGTTATTTTGTAAATTTGGGTCAAAGTCAGCCGGGAGGGAAGAAATTTTCCCGCACGGCGTCCCGAAAGATACACTGTCCTGAATCAGATGTCTCGTATTATATTTCCACAAATCCTCGCTTGCCGGACATTTCCTGTAAAATTTCTCTGCCAGCTTCCTTTCTTTGGCCAGAAACAGCACAAGAGAACTGTCCTGCGGCACAATTTCCAGTTCTGCCAGCGGATGCTGCAGGAAAACCGGATTTTTCCAAAAGAGGTCCGAATCTGCACAGGGAAGCGGGCAGCTTAGTGCCTGTTCTTTGGAAATAGTTTTGGGAAAACCCGAAAAAGCACCCCAGATAAACTGCAGGTTCTTGTATTTTTGAATCATTTCTGTTAATTCATCACCGCTCATCCAGCAGTATCTGCGGGACTCGGTTTCATGCAGTATCTGGCTGGCGCAGTCTAATTCTTTCACCGGCTGATTGCATTCCCAGTCTGTAATCAGCCAGCTATAGTTTGTCTGCACATTGCCTGCTGACTGAAAAACAAAGTTTAAATCTGTATACCATTTCTGCCCTTTTTGTAAAATTAGCCCATATGCCATGTCTGCTGCCCCCTCAAACTGTCCGAAAACTCATTCGACTGCTTTTGCCCACTCTGCTCCAGGCATTATTTCCAGTTTACACGGGTATAATTCTTCATTTATACCCATGATATCTGTTAAATTTAGGTTTTCCATTTTTGCGCAAGGCAGTTTTCAGACAGTCTGACCTGCCTTGCCGGCCTGTATCCATACACATTCTGGCTGCAGAATTTCACCAGTCTGTTACAAATCCTGTTACATTTTACTGCCGTTTGGCTCTCTGGGACATGGGTATACCCGAAGTCTTGTCCCAAAATACTGTTTTTAAACAGCACAGCTCCTGTCCCAGCATTAAAACAGCTCCTTTATCTCAAATGTCTTATCATCAGGCAAAGCTGCTTTATACGTTAAACACATGATTTTCTCTTTTCAGCAATGATACAGAAGGCATCGGCAAATGTCAATACTTATCTTATGCTGCCAGTGTTTAGAAACGCTTTATAATGAGGTTTTGTGGCATTGACACTTATTTGAGAACCAGGCAGAACAGGGTGCAGAGTTTTACTTCTAAATCTCTTTTGCACGGTCTATGCAGTGATTTCCAGACCTGTCTGAACTGTTTTGATAATTTCCCCAGGTTCTGAAAGAGCGCTCTGCATCTTCTCCCCTGCACAGCATACGGCGCTCTTTTCATCGCCTGCAATTTTGCACATTCTCCGTTTTCGCACAGTCAGTATTTTCACGCATTCCATCTCTCCGGTTCCGTCAGTATTTTGACACGTTCCTTTTCTCTGCATATTTTCATCCATCTCTGCTTTTCTGGTCCGTATGCTCAGCATTGCTCCTTCTCCGGCCTGGTTTGTATTTCTTATATTGATGCTTCTTCGGCCCTGGTCTGCATTCTTATGCATTTCTGTTTCTCCAGTCTGGTCCGTATGCTCAAGACTGTTCCTTCTCCCGCCTGGTACGCATTCTTATGCATTTTTGTTTCTCCAGTCTGGTCCGTATGCTCAAGACTGCTCCTTCTCCCGCCTGGTACGCATCTTATATATTGCTGCTTCTCTGCCCTGGTTCGTATCTCATATGCTGCTTCTTTAACCCTGGTACGCATTCACACGTTTCCGCTTTCAAGCCCTGCCCTCATCTTTTCCAGCGCTCTTTTTTCAATTCTGCTCACATATGACCTGGATATTCCCAGACGCCCTGCAATCTGTTTCTGTGTTACCGGCTTATCGTCCATCAGCCCGTAACGCAGAATAATAATTTCCCGTTCCCGTTCTGATAAAATCTCAGGCAGCAGTTTTTGAAGGTAACAAATCTTCCCGTTTTTGTCCAGGCGTTCCACTACATCCGGTTCTTCGCTTTCTATGATATCTATAAAGTTAATCTGATTGCCCTCTTTATCCGTTCCAATCGGTTCATAAATAGAAACTTCCCTGGCGGCCTTGCGTCTGCCCCGCAGGTGCATGAGCAGTTCATTGTCAATACATCTTGCGGCATAAGTTGACAATCTGGAGCCTTTTTCCGGCTGAAACGTCATTACCGCTTTAATCAGTCCAATCGTACCAATCGAAATCATTTCTTCCATGTCTTCGTCTGCATTCTGGTATTTTTTTGCGATATGTGCTACCAGGCGCATATTATGCACTATCAGTGTATTTCGGGCCTCAAGGCTTCCTCCCTGCATCTCTTCTAAAACTTTTCTCTCCTCCTGTATACCCAAAGGCGGCAAAAAAGTCTTCAAAACCCACTCCTCAAAGCCACTTTCTTATATTCTATGTAGATACAGGCTGCTTCGTGCCTTTCCATTTTTCAGATTTTCGTGTATAATGAGGATTATGGATAGAATATTAACATATACAATTACAAAAGATGCTGACGGATGGAGCATTTTAAGGTTTTTAAAAGAAATACACTGTTCCCACAGTGTCATAACAAGGCTTAAGAAAACAGAATGCGGTATTTTAGTAAACGGGGAATGGGTACATGTCACACATCTGCTAAAGGCGGGTGATACGCTTGTTCTAAAGCTGACAGAGCCCGAATCTGCTGTGCAGAGCATTCTTCCCTGCAGTCTGCCTGTTTCCATTGTTTATGAAGATGCAGACCTTCTGGTGGTAAACAAGCCTTCGGGAATGCCGGTGCACCCTTCTTTGGGGCATTTCGAAAATACCCTGGCCAATGCAGCCGCTTACCATGCACAGCAGAAACATGAATCCTACCCGTTTCGCTGCATCAGCCGGCTTGACCGCGACACAAGCGGGCTTACCGTGATAGCGAAGCATGCATACAGCAGCTGTATTTTAAATGAACAGATGCGTGAGCGGAAAATCCAGCGGATTTATTATGCCATTGCAGAAGGAAAAACAGACACGGAGGGAACAATTTATGCGCCTATTGCACGAAAAAAAGACACGATTATTGAACGTACCGTAGATTTTCTGTCAGGAGAAGCTGCCATTACTCATTACCAGAGACTGGCGTACAAAGACGGTCTTTCTTTTCTAAGGCTTCATTTAGAAACCGGGCGCACACATCAGATACGGGTGCACATGCAGTACACAGGGCACCCGCTGATTGGAGATTTTCTCTATAATCCAAAAGACACCCGCATGAAAAGACAGGCGCTTCATGCCGGAAATCTAAAATTTGTCCATCCGGTGAGAGGAGAGCTGCTGCAGTTTACAGCACCGCTTCCCGAAGATATGCTGCAGTTTTTCCCAATGATTATTTCTTAATACAGAACGGCGGATATAGGCAAAAGTTTCATCCTCGCCTCTGCGTGCCAGCATATGGAGCAGAATTTCCAGCTGTTTTCTTGTATCTTCGTGAACAATCATGTAGGATTTGCGCTTCTCATAATATTCAAGCGGGTCGCAGTCCCTGTACTGGCTGCCACGGTAATTTTTCGAAGCGCTGACGCGGTCCACAAACATTTCAACAAGATATTTTACCGGCATCTTCATTCCTGCTATATGTCTGTCATCAGGATCAGGGTCTGCGGTATAATCAATCCAATACTCTGCATGATGCCTGTTGCGTCCCTTATGATGCAGCCATGCAGTAGAATAGCCGAATCTGCGGCGTTCTCCGTTATGCGGACTCTGACCGTCCATATAATAAAGAACGCCCGTTCGAAACTCCGGCCAGGTATATTTAGACAGGTCGTGCGTCAGCCCTTGCCAGTACAGTCCCAGCCGGAAGCAGCCCTGCATGACCAGCTTTTTATGATGATTAATCGTTTTGAAATGCTGCAAAGCATTGTAAACATACTTCATACGAACTCACTTTCCAACTAAAATCAATATTGTCTGCGACGGAATCTGAATCTGGTGTTTCTTCTCTAACAGACGGGGCGGTTCTAAAAACGGCATATTTTTATCCGCAGTGTTGACCGCCAGATACCAGCGGCGTTTATGAGGCAGCTTTGGAAGTGCCAGACTGCGTGATTCTTCATGAAAATTCATCCCGATGTAAACAAAATCGTCCTCTGAGCCGTCTTTCCGCACCGCATAAGCGCCATAGTAAAGCATCCCGATTGCATGCGGATAGAATCCCGGCGACATCATCCATGCACTCTCTCCATGATAGGACAAGTCCGGGTAGCCTTTCAGCTTATAATCACACATCTGCATCGTCTGGCTGCTTCTCAGTATCGGATGTTCTTTGCGAAATGCAATCATCTGTTTTACAAACCGGGCAAATGCTGCGTTTTTTCTGCGGCCGGACCAGTTTACCCATCCGGTTTTGTTATCCTGGCAGTAGCAGTTATTATTTCCCTCCTGTGAATTGCCAAACTCATCGCCCGCCATCAGCAAAGGCACCCCCTGCCCGATCATCACAAGCAGTACAGCATTGCGCATCAGCTTTCTGCGGTATTCAATAATGCTCCGCCTGCGGGTCGGCCCTTCTGCACCCCCGTTCATGCTGAAGTTCCATAAAAGTCCGTCCTGATTTCCTTCCCCGTTCGCTTCATTATGCTTTTCGGCATAACTGAATAAATCCGCAAGCGTAAAACCGTTATTTCCCGCAATAAAATTCACAAATCCAAAAACATCATTCTGCCGCTTCAGCTGATTCAGCATCTCCTGCATATTTCCGCGGTTTCTGCTTAACAGTTTTCTGGCCGCATATAAAAAATCATCGTTATAAACAAATAAACGCGGATAGGATACTTTTTTTTCGAATAAATGCTCATTAAATCCTTCTGCAAACAGCTTTGTACGCCGCAGAATCAAATCCTGCGCCATGGCATTCACCGGCATGGACGCGCCCAGCAGATGAAATCCATCCACATGATACTCCATAACCCAGTAACGCAGAATTTCAATCGCAATATTCTGATTCATCTTTTCATCAAAATACATTTCTAAAATACACTCCATCCGGTTTTTATGAAGTGTACGTATCAGTGTCTTTAATTCTACAGACGGCTCTAAAACTGCGGCATAAGATGCTTTTGGCGCATAATAATCGCCTGGCACATAGCCCCAGCAGTTTATTTTATACAAATGATTTTCCTGCATTTCCTCTTTTTCAAGCTCGAGCCCGGCCATGGCATTTTCACTCCAGCCTTTTACATCCTGTGGCGCAGACTCGTTTTTTATAAGCTCTTCGAATTCATAAACCGGCATCAGTTCTAAAGAGGTAACGCCCAGTTCTTTCAAATACGCAATCTTATCCATGACTCCGGCAAACGTTCCCTTTTTTCTGCCGGCAGCTCCTGCATCCATTGTAAAGCTGCGTATATTCAGCTTATACATCACCATTTCTTCTCTTGGAATCTCCGGGAAACGGTCCCCCTGCCAGTCAAATTCTGTAAAATCAAACCCTGCCCGCAGCGGCTCCTCTGTCCCCAGGCGGCCCGCATCTGCCCAGGATTCCCGGCCGATTACCTTATGCGCATGCTGATCAAACACAATTTTTCCGTCTATTTCATAGTTATAATGTAATTTCTTCCATTTTAATCCTTTTATCCCGACCGAACGAAGCGCCCCGATACAATATTCATCCGGAACCGGAATGCGTACTGGTGCCTCATCTGCTTTATATAGCCAGATTGCACATTTCTGTTCTTTTTCTCCTTCGAATGTAAAATAAACAGTATCTGCTATTCTGGAGACACCGATTTTTGCGTAATTCCCCTCAATGATTGTATATTCCATATTCATGCCTTCTCCTGTCTGCCTGTTAATCGGAAACTAATCTTGTCCTGTATCCGCTCTGTCTTATGTCTCTTTGATGTATTATAGCATTAAGTTCTGGCATTTGTATATCTTTTTCTTTAAATTCATTGAATTTTCTGGAATATTCTGTGCGGAGTGAATAAATTTCGGATGTAAGCTGGTTTGCGGATGTTTCTTTCGGGATGTCAGGCGGAGGGATGTTTTGCGGATATTTCTTTCGGTACGCCAGGCGGAGGGATGTTTTGCGGATGTTTCTTTCGGTACGCCAGGCGGAGAAATGTTTTCCTTCGGATGTTCCGCTTCCAAAAAGCAGGAAGTTCTAAGT
>CANDJC010000022.1 GCA_947384955.1 uncultured Eubacterium sp.
TAAATGCAGAATGCTTAGGGATTCTTAACATTCTGGAGCAGCCGCAGGAAGACCGGGCAAATCCCCTTTCCCGGCGTCCGCGCAGCCATCACACTTCCTCCTCCGGCATCCGCGCAGCCATCACACTTCCCCCGGTATCCGCAAAACCATCACAGCCCCACAAAACTACCTCTTAAAATCAAATGTTTTTATCAGTGTACCTGCTTTGTCAATCCCCCGTCCAAGCACAACGACACATCTGCCGGACTTATCCAGAATCAAAATCTGAGGAATCCGCTGGAAATAAGTGCTGTTACTGTTTTTAACCGTTTCCGTATGGATTTTTTTCCCCGATGCCGTATCATAAATGCTGATTTTCACACTGGATTTTTTCAAAACAGCAGTCGCCACGTATTTTCCATGATCTGAACAGAAAACGCCGTCTTTTCCTTCGCTGCGGCTTGCGAAGGAGGGCGTTTTTTCTGTATTGGATGCGGTGTCAAGCATCAGCAAGGTTCCGTTATTTTTGTCGAAGCTCTGGGGCATAATCAGTAAATCCCCGCCCTTTTGTACTTCAGCGGTATCTGCCTGATAGCCCGCTTTTTTTGTGATGGTGAGTTTCGCTTTGTCTGTGGATACCGTGCCATAGACAAAAAACCGATTCCGCCATTGGATGCGTCTACAGCTGTGCCCGCATAAACGAACGAGCTGTCTCCCGTACTGGCAAGGCTGTCTATGGTTACAATCTGCATATTATCCGCTCTGCCATTTTGGGAATAGTTCAGAATTGTACGGATCTTTTTGGAAGAAATATCATACAGATACAGTCCCTGCAGTCCGCCAAAAACAGCCTTTTTTCCGTCCTGTGAAATAGCCGTCGCTGCCGTTTGGAAAACCAGATCATCCTTTACTAATCCTTGAAAGGAAATCGTATTCTTAACAGCAAAGTTCTTATCCAGTATGTATCCTTTGATACTGCCGCCATTTTCCCGGCCCGCAATGAAATAGCCGTCCGAGTATGTCTGCACACACAGTTCCTCCATGGAAATATCCGCGCTTGCGATATTTTTGCCTTTCTTCATATCGTAAAGATAAAGCTTATCCGATGAGACAATAATACGGCTGCCGCCGCCATAATAGCAGCCGCTGACCTTTCCAGAAAAAGATGAATTTTTAACTGCGGCAGCTTTCACAATATTCCTGTTCGTAACGCTGTTCTGCAGAGGAATTACATAAGAACTGGCGCCGGTTTCCATTCCTGTATTTTCTGGTGAAGCATCTGTTTCGGATTGTTCTGTTTTGAGCTGTTCCGGTTCAAATTGCTCCATATTTATGGCAGTTCCTTGCAAAGAGCTGTCCATAATCTCCTGAATGTTCCCACAGGCTGACAGATTCAGGGTAAAAGCAAGTGTGATGCATATAAATTTCTTTTTCATTTTCTCTAGTCCTCCTTGAATTATTTAACAGATTCGGTATTCATTATAAAAACCAAAAGTCAAAATAAAGTCAAAGTACCAGAAAAAATAAAAATCAGCCTGTTTTGCGGACAGCAAGCCTGACTGTTACACAGGCTCCGTCTGGAGTATTGTTTGAAAGCTCTAAGCTTCCGCCGTGTTTCTGGCAGAGGATGCGGCTCGTAGCCAGGCCCATTCCCATATGCTCTCCCGTCTGATCCTCCGAATAAAAAATGGTGTCCTTTTTACGGAGCATTGCCTTTGGAAAGCCTCTGCCGTCGTCGGATATGGCCACTGTAAGCATGCCATCGGCAAGGGAGCAGCAAAAGCTTACCCTGCCTGCAGCGTATCGGACGGCATTGGAAAAGATATTCTCAGCAATACGGTAAAATATCTGCTCATCTAATTGCACCCGGCATTCGGGTACGGCAAAATGGCATGCAGTCTCCAGGCTGTGCTGCTGCGCAAGCATTGAAAGGCTTTCCACAGCCCTTTTCAAAAAATCCGGCAGCCAGACAGCAGAATACTTTATATCCGTTTCTTCAATGGCATTCAGGTCGCGGATATAATCGGTATAACGCTCAAGCCGTTTTGCGGTAACAGCCAGATTCGACAATGTGTGCCGCAGTTCTTCGTCACTCAGGTTTCCATCTGCAAAGCACTGCTGCATATATTCCACATATCCTTCGGCAATCGCGATGGGATTTCGAAGGTCGTGCGCCACGGATGCCTGCAAAATCCTGCGCTGCTCAAGCATGTTCCACAGCTGCCGGTTATTATCATAAAGCGCCTGGCGCATTTCTTCAAAAGCTGCGCAGAGTCTGCCCAGCTCATCATTGCTGTTATATTCAACCGAAAAATCAAGGTCCTGCCCTATAATATGCTTTGCCGCATCGGCAAGAACCTGAATGGGCAGCGACAGCTTTTTCCTGTAAAACCACCATGCACACAGCCCAATGCCTGCCATCGAATAGAGAAACGGAAGCCCGGCCATGGAAATGCCTGCCGCCCGGTACAAGAGCTGCTGTTTTGGACGGAGTGACCAGAAACCGGCTTCCGCTCTCTCGATTGTGAATTCTGTATCCTCCAGGCTCCCTTTTTCGTACTCCCCGTCAGGGACAAGCATACAAAGCTCAGAGGGACTGTCCAGGGTAAATCTCTGCTCTCCCTGTAATACGCTCCCGTCCGGCAGAACCGTCCGGGTATGCAGCCAGACCTCTCTGGAATCGGGAAGTATCGCTCTTTGTATGCGCCGGCATCCATAAATCGTCAGAACAGATACCGTGAAAACAAGAATCATCATAACGGCTGCCGCCCGGATAAAAGCTCTTTTCATCGACATCTGTCTCTTCATTTTTTCCATCTGTAGCCCATCCCCCAGACTGTTTCGATATATTCCCTGCCTGTCGCTTCCGTCAGTTTATTTCTGATTTTTCGGATATGCTCTTTAATGACATTACTGTCTCCTTCGGCATCAAGCCCCCAGACGGCTTCATAAATCCGTTCTCTGTCGAATACCTGACCGGCGTTTCTCATCAAAAACTCCACAATATCAAATTCACGGTTTGATAAGCGAAACGGCTTTTCCCCATAATAAATCGTGCGTTCTGCAAGATTTACAATCAGTCCCTGGGAAACTGCGATTCTGGGCGTGCACCGGGTCCTCTCATCCCTGCGCAGATGGGCCGCCACCCTTGCGGTCAGCTCTGTAAGCTGAACGGCTTGGTTATGTAGTCATCACCGCCGGACTGCAGCCCGTTTACCTTGTCCTGCTCGGTAATCCGGGCCGTCAGAAACAAAATCGGGCAGATAACATTGCTTCGGATAATTCTGCACAGCTCCAGTCCATCCGTTTCCGGCATATTAATATCGAGCAGAATCAAATCCGGATAGATATTCAGCATGGATACTGCCTGCTGCGCATTTTCCGCCGCAAAGGTTATGTATCCGCACTTTTGTAAGTGGCTGGACAATAATTCTGTCAGCATTTTTTCATCATCAACAATGAGTATTTTATATGCCATGGTAAAACCTCCTGTCAGAATCTATCATAAAAGCCAAAAGTCAAAAAGCGGTCAATTCCTGCTTTTCTCCTTCGTCTTGCCTGGCATTTTTTATATTATACGGCTGAAAATATACTGCATCATATCACAGCCTGCCGTTTTGTAAAAGTGGAATTCCCTGCAGCCGTTTCGAAAAAATTTCAACTATCGGCCGCGGCCGGCAGAACATTTTATTCCGCCTCTTCAATTTTGCACTGATGCTCCTTATTTATGGAATCATAGTTTATTCCCGCTATAAAAATACGGCCCGCGCCTTCCTGTTTTAGTTTCTGGCAGTATTCTCTTTCCCGAATCTGGCGGATAGCAGCCTCGGGGGTACTGTCGGCTTTTAATTCAATTACAATGCCGGGCAGATTTTTTCTTCTAGGATAAAATAAAAAGTCAGCAAATCCTTTTCCGCTTTTTTCCTCACGCACTATGCGGTACTGGTTTCTGGCTGACAGATAGGCAAGCGTTACGACACAGGCCAGGCTGTTTTCATCATTATATTTTAGAATCGGAATTTCGCTGTTATGAATATTGTGAAGGGACGCTGCAACAACATCCGCGTTCCGATGCAGTGTCGCATCCAGTATTTCCTCAGAATTTCTGACAAGCTCTGCCACATATCCAAAGCTGTTATCTTCCAGGGCGTTTTCAAACTCCGTCATCAGTTCCTTATCCGGAATGTGCAGCTCTCCTTCATAATAAGACAGCAGCCCGCATGTAATCATTGCCGCATAGATTTCCTTCCTGTTCGACGGGGCATTCTGCCCTGCTGCATAGCCTTTTTTTATTTCAGCTCTGACTGGCAGGCCGCTGACCATTCTGACCACATCATCCCTGACTTCTCCGATATTATATTTTAAGAAAAATAATACTTCATCCATTTTTCCTGTGGCGGTCCAGTAATCCTGGCATTTTCCGTTGATAAGCGCCAGTACCACAGAACGCGGATTGTATACTTTGGAGCCGGAATTTGTGAAATATCCATTGTACCATTCTGCCAGTTCATCCGCTGTGAGCTTTTCCTGCCTCTTACAAAGATTTAACACCTCTTTTTCCGTAAATCCAAAATACTCTTCAAATAAAGAATCCTGAAGCATCGTATATTCATCGAACATATTCAGCGCCGAACCTGTGCTGTATTTTTTTATCGGAAGCACGCCTGTCATATAAACCAGTGCCGCATAGGGCTGGTCTTTTAGCAAATCCCTTAAAAATTCTAAGAAATCATTCTGATTTTCCTCATACAGATTATGGCTGAAAATATAGTCCCATTCATCTATGAAAAAAATAAATTCATCTCCGCATGCCGCAAGCATATCCGGGATTCTGCGAAATTTCTTTTGCTTTAACTGCGGGTATGCTTCTAAGATGTCATTTTTTAAGTTTTCTTTTATCAGCGACAGATAATCCTGATACGCACTGCCATTTTCCGGGAGGCTGCTCAGGCTGATATTCAGAATATGATACCTGTTTAAATGTTCTATATAATGTCTGCTGCGGCTGATTTCCAGGCTGTCAAACAGAGCTTTTGTATCGTATGCCCGGCCATAGTATGCTCCAAGCATGTTTAAAGCTGAGGTCTTTCCAAAGCGGCGGGGCTTTGTGATGCATAAAAACCGGTTCTTTGTATGAATGCGTTCGTTTATTTTTTCTATCATAGCAGATTTATCTATAAAATATTTATCATGATAAAGCATGTTAAAGTCTCTGTATGCTGTGTCTGTATTCAGATATGCTGCCATTTTTTTCACCGCCTTTCGCCTTTCCTAAATCTGGCTGAGTATGATGCATCAGCTGTACGATGTTTTGCATTTCCTGATATATATTCATTATATAAAAAATATTATGCCTTATCAAGAAGATGGAAGCTATATTTTGGTTCTTTCTATCAGATGCGGCGAAGCGGAACTGGTAAGGGGTGTTCTGGCTGCACGGACGCCGGGTGACGGGAAGATGCCCTGGATTCCTGTGACGGCTCCGGAACGTTAAGAATCCCTAAGCATTCTGCATTTACGCTGTGGTACCGGACGGCGCTGCACCTGGTTCGCCCTGGCCTGCAGCCAGCAGCTAAAGGTGCCGCTTCGGCTTCGCCGCCTGGTTATCGGGCAGAATGCTAAGGGATTCTAAACGTTCCTCCAATGTTACAGGAATCCAGGGCATCTTCCCGCCACCCGGCTGGGTTTCATAAGATTTACATGAGAAAATGCGTATACTGTTTACTATCTGCTATTCGAAAATTAACTGAATCGGTTACTCCTATCTCATTTTGTCTAAATTTCTGAAAATTTGAAAACCCGCAATAAGTCCAGCCTTAAAATATGCATCTTTACATGCCATAAAAAACCCAGACAATGCAACGCACACATCCTCATTGTCCCTGCATGACATCTGAAATACTTTCTCCAGACTGTCAAAAATTTCTTCAAAAGCAGAATCACATTCTTTTTGATACAAATCTTTTTCATTACTGTCTGGTATAACATCTTCATTAAGAAAATATGCAGCCAGACTATCCAGACTGGCACGTTTTAATATTTTATCATATCCATTCAAGTCTTTTTCCCCCTCTTTATTCTTTTTTTCTTTTATTATAATTCCTCTTTCTTATTTTTTCAACTAAATAAAATGTATTTAAAACCATTAGTTGTGTATTTTTTTGTAAAGTATAACAAAAATATGAATTAAGAGGTTTTTGATAAACCACGAAAAAAAGGAGATATGATTTTATGGCTTCATTTGCGCAAAACCTCAAAAATCTCAGAATCAGCCGTCATCTCACACAAAAAGAGCTTGCACAGCGTTTATCACTGACCTCTTCTGTCATATCTGCATATGAAAATAATATCCGCATGCCTTCCTATGATGTACTGTTCCAGCTGGCATCTGTCTTTCACTGCAGCTGTGATTATCTTCTCGGCTATGCGGATGACGAGAAAGCTCTGCCCTCAAAATATATCGACGTATCCGATTTAACTGACAGACAGATTCAGGCACTGCTCTATCTTGCCGATACCTTCCGAAATCCTTCTTAAAGCACCAAAAAGTGCCTGGCATTTTTGGACAAACGCTGATTCTGCTCTTATTGAAGCCTGGAATTGTACTTATCGCATATCTGCACTAAATCTGGTGGCAATTCTTTGGAAAGCTTTGAGCTTTAGAAAAAATTTCTCCACCAGATGGCGTTCCTTATAAAGCCCCGTCACAGAGACACTGAAATTTAGCACCTTTTCTGGAAGGAATGGCCGGCTCGCCGCCGCGGTCATAGATATAATCAATGAACTTACTGCTGTCATACCCACGGTCAGCCAGAACGCTGCTTTCCTTTATATTTAAGTGTTCAATGTATTCCAAACGCTTTTTTGATGCAGTCATATGTCCAGCCGTCATTACAGGGTTTCTGATCCAGCTTCAGTAATATCTGTATTTCTGTCTGGATGTGGTACAAGGCAATTGTTCAGGTACCTAAACTATTATAATGCTTAGAACTAAACTATCTAATATTCAGCTAAGATGCTGGCATTGATATATTCAATATTGTTAACAGAAGCCGCAAACCACCTGTCATATCCATCCAGCAAAACATATTTATCTTTGATGATCACAATTCCCACAGGTTTGGATAAAATACCCTGGCTGTAAAAATAATCTAAAATTTCATTTACTTCCATTTGTGAAGGCTGATGTGATACATAACCTTTCGGAATCATAATACTGTCTGTTTTCAAATAAACGGATTTCTTTTGGTTATTTTTTACTTTTAAAACCGTCAAAAGGTTATTACATATTTCGTCGCCAGAATCATAATCCTCTTCTATTTTCTGTACAAATGTTCTTTCAATACGGTTTAATTTTTCAATTACCAATGTACGGTTATCCTGTATCGCATCCTGAAGTATCCTCATATAATATTTAAATATGGAAAATTCATCACTATACTGATCATATAATATCTCTGCCTCTTCAATGATGCCGCCAAGCATGCTGCCCGCCGTCAGTTTTGATAAAACAGACAGCAGTCTGCATAGCTGAATAGCGAAATCAATGCTATGAAATAACAGGAATGCATTTCTGGTTTTTATCACAAGCATGCTTACCCTGTAAATATTCTTGTGATAATATAGACAATGCTGTATTTGACGTTTCAGATTATCCAGTTTTACTTTAGCAATCATATTTTTATTGACATGATCCAAAATTTTTTTCAAATATCCGTTAAACTCGGTATCAGAAAAATAATCTGCTATTTTTTCAACTTCAAAATAGTTTTCCAGGTTTTCATTTTCTGAAATAGAATGGCTCACTTCAGATAATGAATGACAATATTCCAATGCTAAATCCAGAGTACCGTAAAGATGATAGATCTTCTTCTGCTTATTAATATATTGTGAAAAATTATGTGTCTCAATCGAATCTTTCACGAACACTGTCAGCGTTTTTTGGAACAGGAACAGGACTTTCATACCAACATGTTTGATTTCGAGATTAATGAACTGGTCATATAATTCACCATGGCTGATTATTTTTTTTATACTTGCATAATACAATAACTGTGCATAGTATAGAGCAATACGGTCATTTTTTTGATACCTGTATTTCAGTTCTTGCAAACGGTAGTAATATTCCTGTTTAGGCTTCACCCAAAAAAGCTTTAAAATAGTCTCTGCATAGTTTTCTGCCAAAATATTCATATTTTGCTTCGCAGTATTTTGTTCTATTATCTCAAACTGTTCATATAATTCATTACAATCGATGACTCTTTTTATTACGGCGCTGCATAATAACATGGTATAACTGGCAGCAATCTTACTGACTGTGCTGTGTTCCTTATAAAGGTTCTGAAGATATATATAATATTTTTTGTCAGAGGTTTGCAAAAAAAGCCTTAAAATCGTTTCGGCATATATACCAATAAATATATTGATTTTTTTCTCAGCCTGCATATTCTCAAAATAGGCTATCGTTTGATCATTCGCAGATAATTGTATGATTCTTTCTGCAAAAAAATCAAATATAATGCGACAATGCAGCTCGTGAAATTTTGTAAGCTTTTCGATTGCGAAAGCAAGATCAAATTTTCTGCTGCTTATGAATTTAACATATTGTCTTTGTATATAGCTGCTTCTTAGATGATAAACAATTACAGACTCCAAATACTCTTCCATATCAATATCTAATTCTAAATCTTTTGTTTGATATAATATATCTGTAAGGATTATAGTTTCTTTCTGAGATTTGAATTCCTTCATGTTTTTTAGAAGAAATGATCTTAACAAAAGAATGCTTTGATCTGAAAAACGATGATATTTTACGAGCTCAGAGATGGATTCAAGCACAGAGATTCTGTATGAATCGCTGATATTATCCAAAAACGGGTCTGAAAGTCTTAGTATATTTTCCAAGACATGATAAGTATCATCTGCAATTAAGTTTGGATGCTTTGATAATGTAATTAATCCGATTAGATAATACTCTAAAAATATATTGGTATCCATATGTTTTTCAAATAAATCTTTTAATTCGCTTACAATGAAACTGCATTGTTTGTAGTCCAGTCTGTTTGAAAGCCATATTAATTTCTGTGCTCTTTCAATCTCTGCATTCATATCCGCCTTCAAGGAAGGTTTTGTTTTATGAATTTCTCCTTCATCAGGATGGCTCTCATCTGTTTTTGCCGGATTTTTAACGGAAGCTTCAATTATCAGGTTTATATAATGACTGGAATTAGTAATATCAGCACGGCTCAGCCAGGCTAAAGCATCTTCAATAGGCAAAATATGTTTCCTGAATTGATCGGTAATAAACTCTCCATAAACTTGATGCACGAATTTACTGTCACATAATAGTAATAGTTCAGATAATATTTTATTCACATTATCCAGAGTGGTTTTTAAATGACACAGACATTGCGTATACACAGCAATAAATTCTTCATTCTCGAAGAATTTAGGGAAAACGGTTCTTAATTCTTCATAAAATTCCCATGAAATGCAGCTATTATAGCAAAGAATCTGTCTGCACAAATCGATTAGCTCAGATGTGACTTCACCAATATAATCAGGAGTCGTTTTCAGGCTGCATAAACACTGCATATTTACAAAGATAAACTCACTATTTTTATAATTTTTTTTACAGATCATTTTGAGTTCCTTATAGAGAGCCCACGAAGCATAAATATCAATTTCCTTAGAACATAGAATTTTTATTGCCCTGGCATAGCACAGGCCAATTTCCATATTATGGGTGAAGCTGCTTGTTTCATACAGCTTCTTTAAGTTATAAAACTCTTTTTTAGCAGCAAAATAGGATTTCCTTTCTATAACACTGACTAACGAATAAGCATATTCGACTGCAATTTCAAGTGAACTGCAATATTCATTATACAGATTTTTTAATTCTGATAACAGCCTCTTTGTTTTTTTCAAATTGAACTCGTCCATCATGCTAGACAGTCCATATGCATATACAATTGCATTTTCTTCATTTTTATTTTGCATATACAATAAGCCAAGACGTTTTAAGCTTCTTGCAGAATTGATACGATTATCCCTTATAATCCGTTCATATAAAAAATCTGTAAAATAAAAGAATTGCTCACCCGACATAGTGCTAGTATCAGCATTGACTAAAAACGATCGGATACTGGAATCGTTTTCATAAAAATAATCATCCAGCAGCCTGTTATAAAAACTATATGCTTTTTGAGGAAATATGAGAGACTTTTGAACGATTATTTTAATTATATCGCTATTTATATAGTTGCTAAATATATAATATTCTCCTAAAAGATCCGGTTTTAAACCTTCAAAATAAAGATTCCCCTCATTATCCTCGATCAAAAAACCTGTCTGTTGAAAGAGTTTTATAATATCTTTACGGTGATATTTCATTGCTTCCTGGAATACAGTGAGCTCCTCCAGACAGATAACTTTTATATCATCTGGATATTTCAGTCCATCTATGATTGTTGAATAAATTAGTACATTTAGATAAGCATTTACAAGCAAGTCATCATCAATAACATTTTTCAAAATGACTTTTATACGATGTAATTCTCTAGCCAAAACGCTTTCTAAAATAAAAGTTTTATTCCACTTCGATAAATCTCTGTTCTCTATCCAGGCGTCAATAAGAAAAATTAAATATAAAGGTCTGTTTAATCCTGGATCTAATATACCTAATTGTTTTATAATAGTTTGAACCGTGGAACTGTCAATCGAAGCATTTACATTATAATGATAATAACTTTGTGCAATAGATATCAGCTCCTCTTCCATCAGCGATGACAGTACCAGAAATGGCGGATCTAACTGCATATTCGGATTATAGCACAGATTTAACAATGCATCATATTCACAATTTCTTTCATTGATACGTTCCACCCATTTTGATGTCTTGTAGCTTTTACCATATCTCTCCAGCAAAAGTACCCTGACTTTATAATCAAATTGATTATTTGATAAGATACAGATCCACTTTCCAATATCACGAATATTTTGCTGTACATAATCCAATACAATTAATGTATTTTTTTTAATAGCTGTGGTTCTTGACATCAGTGAATCATAGTCATAGGTACTTAACATGACAGCATCCCAGACATTTTCATTTAAACTTTTCGCAAACTCGTATGCTAATCTGCTTTTTCCGATACCGCCTGCACCAGTTACCGCCCACCACCGGAACTCATGTTCGCTGGAACAAAATTTGAATATCTGATTCATCTGTTCTTTTCTTCCAAAAAAGTCAATCGTTTCGGAACGGTAATGAAATGGATTCATGATCAGCTTTTTGGATTTATTTAGCAAGCTTTGTCTGTCATTGTTAATATACCTGCCAAAAAGACTGCGAAAAATACCGTCTTCTGCTTCGAGAAAATAAGATACAGGAATCACATTAAAATTCGTTAGTTTGCTGTCTATATGTATTCTTGCTACCAGCCCCAATAACGCATCGCCGACAAATACAGGGGCTCCTGAAAAGCCCCTCGTAACTTCTTCGTTACTTGCCACCGTTACATAATCACCGCGATAGCAGTAATCATCTGATATGTCAATAAAATTAAAAGAGATTACTTTTCCGCTGACATGCCTTCCGTGTGGATAAATTTGAAATTTAGCTCCTTGCGGAAATCCTAGTATTTCTACAGGATCATTCAGCCTGGGTTTTACCATATCCGGTTTGTATTTTTCCTGAGTATTCACAGCTAAGACAGCAATATCAATACATTTTTCCCTGCCTGTGTACTGTATCTTAACAGGATACATATCATCGCTGGCAAAATAATTTGTTTCACTGCTTAAAATATGATCTGCCGTAATGATATATTTATCAAGCAGTAATCCTGAACCTAAAAGTTTATGATCTGTATTAAATATCCGAACTGCATTTTTAACCATTTATTCCTCACCCTTAAAAGTAACCGTTACAGATAAATTTACTTCTGATGTTGAACTGGCTATGATCAGATTTCCTTCTGCACTCAGAGCTGTTCCTACAGTAATACTTACTTCGCCTATGCTGGTGCTGTTTAATTCCTGTCTGATCTTATCGGCGGTTGTATTTAAAAAAGACACAATTGTTCGAATAGAACTGTCAAATGCTTTTTGACCAACTTCAAGCACGGTATCTATCCCTCCTAAGCCGCCGTCGTAATCATTGTTTTGCTTTAACTCAACTTCAACAAATTGGTTTTCGCCATATTCTAATCTGATTGTTTTACCCATATAAAACATCCTTTCGCATTTTTTTAAATTATACCATAGATGCAGTCTGTTTTAAACTACTATTTTACAGTCAGATCATAATAAGTTGCAATTCTGATAAAAAGAGACCAGAACAGGCAAGGTTCCTCGTGTAAAGTTTGGGGACACAAGAATGTCATTTTCATTCTCCTTTCAGATCCTGTTTTCTGCGTATCCGTTTCAGGGTTTTCTCTCGCTTTTTGATTCTTCCGCAGCTGCATCTGCCACAAGATTTAACTGCATTCATAAAAAAACTGCTGCATTTATCATGCAGCAGTTTTTCAGCAAATCTTATTTATAAAGCTCTACTAATCTTTCTAAATGTGTATAACGTTCTTTTGCAGCTTCCTCAGAATCTTTGAACAGCTTCTGTGCTCTCTCCGGGAAGGACCTTGCAAGACGGCTGTAACGTGTCTCGTTGTTCAGGAAATCCTGATAGCTTCCATCGCCTGGCTTAGAAGACAGGGTAAATGGATTCTTTCCTTCTGCCTTTAATGCAGGATTGAAGGAGAACAGGTTCCAGTATCCGGCAGCAACTGCCTTCTTCATTTCATCCTGGCAGTGGTTCATGCCGCCTTTTACTCCGTGTAATTCACAAGGAGCATAGCCGATAATCAGAGACGGGCCGTTGTATGCTTCTGCTTCAGCAAGAACTTTTACTGCATGTGCCATGTTTGCGCCAAGTGCAATCTGTGCTACGTATACATAGCCGTAGCTCATAGCGATTTCTGCAAGGCTCTTCTTGCTGACATCTTTGCCGGCAGCTGCGAACTGGCATACTTCACCGATATTCGAAGCCTTCGATGCCTGGCCGCCTGTATTGGAATACATTTCTGTATCGAATACCATAACGTTTACATTCTCGCCGGAAGCAAGTACATGGTCTAATCCGCCGAAGCCGATATCATATGCCCATCCGTCACCGCCGAAAATCCATACAGATTTCTTTGCGAGATAATCTTTCTTATCCACTGCTGCAGCAGCATCCGGACATCCGGCAGCAGCAGCTTTTTCTAATTCTGCCACTAATGCTTCTGTTGCAGGTGTGTTTGCTTTTGTATCGTCTTTTGTTTCCATAAATTTCGCAAATGCATCTTTTAATGCTGCATCAGCCTTGTCAGACTCTGCACATTTCTTAGCGCTTGCGATTGCCTGGTCACGGAGTACCTGCTGGCCAATCTGCATGCCTAAGCCGTGTTCTGCATTGTCTTCAAATAAGGAGTTTGCCCATGCCGGACCTTTCTTGGAATCCTTATGTACGGTATATGGTGATGTAGCTGCAGGACCGCCCCAGATAGAAGAGCATCCTGTTGCATTGGAAATATACATATGCTCGCCAAACAGCTGTGTAATCAGACGTGCATAAGATGTTTCTGCACAGCCTGCACAGGAGCCTGAGAACTCAAGCAGCGGCTGGTTGAACTGAGAGCCTTTTACGGTATTGTCAGCCGGCATGCCAGGTTTCTTGCCTACATTTGCTACGAGGTAATCGAATACCGGCTGTTCGTCAGCCTGAGATTCCTGCGGAACCATTTCGATAGCGCCTACCGGACATACGGTAATACATTCGCCGCATCCCATACAGTCTAACGGAGATACGCTCATTGTATACTTGTATTCGCCAGCCTTTGGTTTTGTATCAGCAAGCTTGATATTTGCAGGAGCTGCCTTTGCTTCGTCATCGCTTAACATAAAC
Source organism: uncultured Eubacterium sp. (assembly GCA_947384955.1). Taxonomy (GTDB): domain Bacteria; phylum Bacillota; class Clostridia; order Lachnospirales; family Lachnospiraceae; genus Eubacterium_J. Next base: position 13,922 of record CANDJC010000022.1, read on the forward strand.
GGACGGATGGTAGCATGCGAGCATACAAATGCACACTGGTTACACTGAATACATTTTTCTGCATTCCATGTAGGAACCGTTACAGCAGTACCGCGTTTTTCATAAGCGGAAGCGCCGTGTTCGAACTGTCCGTCCGGATTGCCCATAAATGCGGATACCGGAAGACTGTCGCCATCCATTAAGGAAATCGGCTCCATTAATTCTTTTACCATCTTCACCGTTTCCGGACGTCCTGTTAACTCAGCCGGAGCCGGGTCAGCTGCCGGATTTGACCAGGAAGCAGGAATTTCTACTTTATGTACAGCATCTACGCCGGCATCGATTGCTTTGTAGTTCATTTCTACAACAGCGTCGCCTTTCTTGCCGTAAGATTTCTTAGCTGCCTGTTTCATAAAGTCAACTGCATCGTTAATCGGCATTACATTTGCCAGTTTAAAGAATGCAGACTGTAAAATCGTATTGGTGCGCTTGCCCATACCGATTTCAATTGCTTTGTCAATAGCGTTGATTGTGTATAACTGAATATTGTTGTCAGCAATGTATTTCTTTGCTTCTGCATTTAAATGGTGCTCTAATTCTTCATCGGACCACTGGCAGTTAATCATAAATACGCCGCCCGGTTTCACATCCTGCACCATCTTAAAGCCTTTGTTTACATAAGCAGGGTTGTGGCATGCCACGAAATCTGCCTGGTTGATATAGTAAGGGCTTCTGATTGGCTTGTCGCCGAAACGCAGATGCGAAATGGTAACACCGCCTGTTTTCTTCGAGTCATACTGGAAGTATGCCTGGATAAATTTGTCTGTATGGTCGCCGATAATCTTTGTAGAGTTCTTATTTGCGCCAACCGTGCCGTCGCCGCCAAGACCCCAGAACTTGCATTCTACCGTGCCTTCAGCTGCTGTAATCGGAGCCGGTTTTACTTCCGGAAGGCTTAAGTTTGTCACATCATCCACAATACCGATTGTGAAACGAGGCTTCGGAGCGTCTTTTTCTAATTCTTTGTATACAGCGAATACAGAAGATGGCGGTGTATCTTTGGAACCTAAGCCGTAACGGCCGCCTGTTAATACAATCGTGTCTAAGCCTGCTTCGCGAAGCGTAGCTGCTACGTCTAAGTATAACGGGTCGCCTAATGAGCCAGGCTCTTTTGTTCTGTCAAGAACAGCTACTTTTTTCACTGTCTTAGGAAGCACTTTTGTAAATGCATCCGAAACCCATGGACGGTATAAACGTACTTTTACAAGACCTACTTTTTCACCCTTTGCCGTTAAATAATCAATGACTTCTTCTGCCACGTCATTGATAGAGCCCATTGCTACGATAACACGCTCTGCATCCGGCGCGCCGTAGTAATTGAACAGGTCATAATCTGTGCCAAGCTTTTCGTTAATCTTAGCCATATATTTCGATACAACTGCCGGCAGCTCGTCATAAGCGGTGTTGCATGCTTCACGATGCTGGAAGAATACGTCTCCGTTTTCATGAGAACCGCGCATAGCCGGATGTTCCGGATTTAACGCATGATCACGGAATGCCTTTACAGCGTCCATATTGCACATTTCTTTTAAATCTGCGTAATCCCATGTTTCAATTTTCTGAATTTCATGAGATGTACGGAATCCGTCGAAGAAGTTTAAGAACGGAACTTTGCCTTCAATTGTCGCTAAATGCGCAACCGGGCTTAAGTCCATAACTTCCTGCGGGTTTGTCTCACATAACATTGCAAAACCAGTCTGACGGCATGCATAAACGTCGCTATGATCGCCGAAAATGTTCAAAGACTGTGTTGATACGGTACGTGCAGATACATCAAATACGCATGGAAGCTGTTCGCCAGCAATTTTGTACATATTCGGAATCATAAGCAAAAGACCCTGGGATGCCGTAAAGGTCGTTGTCAGAGCTCCGGCAGCAAGAGAACCGTGCACTGCACCTGCAGCGCCTGCTTCTGATTCCATTTCTACTACCTTAACCTGATTTCCGAAAATGTTGTCCTGTCCTGCTGCAGACCACTGGTCTACGGTGTCTGCCATTGGGCTGGATGGGGTGATCGGGTAAATAGCTGCAACTTCTGTATACGCATACGCTACATGAGCTGCTGCGGTATTACCGTCCATAGATTTTTTTGCTCTAGGCATTATTGATATCCTCCTTCTTTCTTTCGTCGCATAACGACTTTATGAAACAATTTTATCATTTAATTTGTCGATTGTAAAGATTGTTAGTTGTACAAATCGGAGTGCAATCTGCTAAAATTTGGAGAAATTTACGGTCAGACTGCACAAAAATGATTTGAAACTGCTTGTACAGCTGTGGATATGATATATTATGCGGCAGGATGTACAGGTATGACATTTTTTTGTGATGTCCCGGAAATCCCCTCTCTTTTTTCTTGAAATTATACCCATTTTATGTATAATAGTAAAAGCGGCTGACAATCAGTAAGGATTAAAATAAGAATGAGGTTAAACTATGATAAGTGCAAATAATGTCACACTAAGGGTCGGCAAAAAGGCCCTGTTTGAGGATGTCAATATCAAATTTACCGAAGGAAACTGCTATGGCCTGATTGGCGCAAACGGAGCCGGGAAGTCTACGTTTCTAAAGATTTTATCCGGCGAGCTCGAGCCGACAAACGGAAGTGTCGCGCTCACAAGCGGACAGCGCCTTTCCTTTTTAAAGCAGGACCACTTCCAGTATGATGAATTCAGTGTCTTAGATACCGTCATTATGGGCAATCAGAGGCTTTATGACATTATGAAGGAAAAAGACGCGATTTATGCAAAAGAAGATTTTACAGATGAAGACGGCATCCGTGCAAGCGAACTGGAAGCGGAATTCGCCGAAATGGACGGCTGGAATGCGGAAGCCGATGCCGCTTCTTTGTTAAACGGGCTTGGAATCCCGACGGAGGAACACAGCGCTGTGATGAAAACGCTGCAGGGTTCCCAGAAGGTGAAGATTCTGCTGGCCCAGGCTTTATTCGGCAATCCGGATATCCTTTTATTAGACGAGCCGACAAACCACCTGGATTTGGATGCGATTGCGTGGCTGGAGGAATTTCTGATTAACTTTGAAAATACCGTCATTGTCGTATCCCATGACCGCTATTTTCTAAACAAGGTCTGCACGCATACGGCGGATATTGACTACGGCAAAATCCAGCTCTATGCCGGCAACTATGATTTCTGGTACGAATCCAGCCAGCTTTTGATTAAGCAGATGAAGGAAGCCAATAAAAAGAAAGAAGAAAAAATCAAAGAATTACAGGAATTTATTTCCCGCTTTTCTGCCAATGCCTCCAAGTCCAAACAGGCTACTTCCAGAAAACGCGCGCTGGAAAAAATCCAGCTGGATGAAATCAAGCCTTCCAGCCGGAAATATCCGTACATCGATTTCCGCCCGGAGCGCGAGATTGGCAACGAAGTGCTGACCGTTGATAATATCAGCAAAACGATTGACGGCGAAAAAGTATTAGACCATGTTTCTTTTGTAATGGGACATGACGATAAAATTGCTTTTGTCGGAAGCAATGAACTGGCAAAAACGACGCTGTTTCAGATACTTGCCGGTGAAATGGAACCGGATGAAGGCAATTATAAATGGGGCGTTACGACCAGCCAGTCTTATTTCCCGAAAGATAATACGGCCATTTTTGATACAGACCTTTCGATTACCGAATGGCTGACCCAGTTTTCAGAAATCAAGGACGCTACTTACGTCAGAGGCTTTTTAGGCCGCATGCTGTTTGCCGGAGAAGACGGGGTTAAGAAAATGAAAGTCTTATCGGGAGGGGAAAAAGTGCGCGTGCTGCTCTCCCGCATGATGATTGAAAATTCCAATGTGCTGATTTTTGACGAGCCGACAGACCACCTGGATATGGAAGCCATTACCGCTTTAAACAACGGCATGATAAAATTTCCGGGTACGATTCTGTTTTCCTGCCGTGACCACCAGGTCGTGCAGACGACGGCAAACCGGATTATCGAATTTATGCCGGACGGCTCGATTGTGGATAAAGTCACGACCTATGACGAATATCTCGAAAGTGATGAAATGGCAAGAAAACGCCAGGTATATTCAATGTCTGAAAGCGATGCGGCTGATAACTAAACCCGCGCGACAGACTGAAAAACGCCCGCACTGCGGCCGGCTGCCGGTTCAGCGGGCGTTCTTCATTTTCTAAGCCTGCGGCTTTAGTATTTTATAAATACCGCAGAATGCGGCAGCAGAAGGGATTCACTGACCTGGTACTGATACAGCTTCATGCCCCGGGCACTTACCTCATAAGGATAGGAAGTATGATTGATAATAATTTCCCCGTTTTGAAAATATGCCTTCTCAATCATCTTCTCCTGTTTTGTTTCTATTCCTGCTTCAGCCTTAAGCAAATCTGCCAGAATATTTTCCTTCATCAATTCCAGAGGATACAGTTCATTATTTTTTTGTTCTTTCGGAACATGCGGCACAGTCTTTGCACAATAAGCGGCTCCATAGCTGAAACCGAATGCATACATGCATCCTTTTCCTGTCTGATACCGTGTAATGCAGGGCGCTTTGTCCCCCAGATACCAGGCAGTGCAGGTTCCGCCAAAACAGACCGAAGATTCAGGATGTTCAGGATAGGAAACATATCGTCCGCTCTTTACCATAAACGCCTCCTGATAAAATACCGCATCCGGACAGTGTCCGCACGCTTCGATGCCGAAGCTGTTTTCCACAAGCGCACAGTAAGGCCCGGTCAGCAGTATCCCGCCGCCTTCGCACCATTCCCGCAGCGCTGCCTCAAATTCAGGCTCCGGATTCATCTCATAGCAGTCATTATCTGGAACGATAAGTACCCTGTAATCTGAAAAATGCCCCCTGCAAAGACTCCTGCTGTCTGTGACATCTGCTTCCAGTCCCAGGTCCCGGCATGCCCGGTACCACCCCAGAAGATCAAGCCTTCTTTCTTTATTTCCTTCGGTGCGCATATTCTCATACGCTGCCATTGCAGATGGAAACAGAATCGCGATATCCGCCTGCTTTTTCTTCCCAAGCTGCGCAAGCACACGTTTCAGCCATGCATTGGCCCGGCTTAAGGACTCATGAAAATGCTCCTCCATGCGGTGCAGCACCCCTCCGTCGTCCAGTCCGCACATGCCGTAAGACGTATAGCCGGACGCACCGGACGCTGCTATCGAGGCCGCCACCTCACACGGCGTAAGCACCGTATAAATATCATGATACAAAAAACGCCCCCAGAAAATCCCGCCGATAAATTCGCGCCCCCGGTTCATACTGCGCATCATGCTGTGATGACAGGATGTCACATACGCATCCGCATCGCCATCCGGCGTTACCGGCACCGAGATAAAGTGTGCACAGTCTGTATACTCCGCAAGGCGGTAAATATCGATTCCCCTCGCAGCCGTATCCCAGAGGTCTGCAAGGCCCACGCCTGCCAGCATTGCTCCGTCCGGATTTAAGAAATAACCCCACTGCGCCATATCCGGACAAAGATAAAGGGATTCATCCGTCTGATGCAGGCGCTTTTCCATATCTTCAAAATAAAGACACAGCTCTTCACACTGCCACTTCCTGTTATCCATCAGCATCCGTGCCTTCGGAGATTTTTCCTGTACATCCTCCTGAGAAAAGGATGCACTGTCCGGATATCTGCACGCAAACCAGTAATCTTCCTTTTCTAAATCATAAAAGCTTTTTTTCTGTGTGCCGTAAGACTCGTTGAAAAGCCGGATGCTGCCTTTGTATTCCCGAAAAAGCCAGTCGCGGTAACGCCTTTTTCCTTCCTCATCAAAGCTTGGAGCGGCAATCGGATCCCACATGCTGCAAACCGGCCGGCGCTCCTTCCCATCCAGCAGGACGGTCACATAATTCTTCCCGTATGCTTTCATAATCCCGGCTGCATGCTCCTGCATAGCATCACGCGCTCTGTCGGACCAGTAACGGTACCATTTTCCGTCATTTCCATACTGGTCTGTAACAGAATCGCCGTAAACCGGCGGACTGAAACGGATATTCGGATAAAGATTATCTCCGTTTAAATAAAGCGCCAGAAATTCATGAGACATCCCCTGCTCACAGAGTTCCTGCTGCATATATTCCTGCATGGAAACATACTGGCTTGCTTCTTTTCCTTCCAGACGCTCTCTGAAATCCTCCCAGTCCTTCGTGTCCAGCATCACACTGTTAAAACCGTTTTTTTTCAGAAACCAGATGCACTCTATTACAAAATCCTTATCATCATATGCCGGACGGTAAAAATTACCGAACCAGATATTAATATAAGGCTCTCCTGTTTTTTTATCAGTCATCATTATTTTATACTCTGCCAGCAGCAGTCCTTTCTTTATATTAAGTATTCATTGATTGCATCAGATAAGATTCGATAGGTCACCGGCCTGCGCTCTTCTAAACGGAATTTTCTGTAAGGCCTGCATTCCGTAATATCCGCCTCGCAGAAAAATACCCCTCCCCTGTGCCTGTCCGCCGATAAGAGAACTGTGCCGTCAGGGCCTGATACCTCACTCGGACTGCGGATTCCCTCAATATCCGCCCCATAAGGGACAGCCATTGCCGCTGCCGTATACACCCCGTTTTCATAAGAGCGCGCATGGCCGTATACTGCCTCCCATCCCCAGGTCGGGCACACAATCAGGTCCGCCCCCATAAGGCTCAGGCTGCGGGCACATTCCGGAAACTGCATATCCCAGCAGATGCAGACGCCGATGCGCCCAAAAGGCGTATCAAACACCCGATAGCTGTCTCCTGCACAAAGGTATTCTTTTTCTGCCCCTGCCAGATGCACCTTATCATAGATTCCCTGAAGTTTTCCGTAAGCGTCCCATACAAAGGCGCTGTTTCGAAGCTTCCCCTGCGCATCTATGCGGTATAATCCGGCAATTACCAGACAGTTCCCGGCAGCAGCAATGCGGCTGAAGCTATCAGCCGTATCATCCAGGCTGTATGATATCAGCTCTTTGTAATCTCCCGGTACCTGCTGCGGAGGGCCCGCATAATTCACAGCCTCCGTCGTCAGCACAAGGTCCGCGCCTCCGCGTACAGCCTCTTGCATCATCTGCAGATTCTGCTCTACCATTTCCTGCTGCTTTTTTCTGCATTCATCCGGTTCCCGCCGCTTTGCTGTATTTTCGAAATCATACAGTTCGTTCTGCCTGCTTTGCAGCAATGCTATTTTCATGCGTCTTCTCCTTACATTCCATCCTTACATCCAGTCCGTGTATCCTCGCTTCTTAAAACAGCGCCGTCTTTCTCTTCGGTAATACAGACTGACGGATGCTGCGTATCCTTCAGTCCCTGCACCGATATGCTTACCTGTCTGCCGTCACGCAGCCCGGCATGCATCTCGTCTTCCCCGGATGCCTTAACCCATGCAAGCATATGCTCCTGTTCCACCGGCTCTAGCAGCGTAATAAACGATGTTTCGCGCCCCGTGCTTCCAATACCACACACTTTCGCTGCCCGCTTTCATCGCCGACCGGATAACCCCAAAAAACGGTCTTTTCCATCGGCACATAAATCTCTCCTTCAAACGGAACCTGCCTGACTTTTATACAGCTTCAGGCAGTCCTTCCTTTCGATATCCAGCTCTATGTTCTCCCTGCCCAGTATCCACGCGCCAAACCTGCCGCCTGCCAGCTCTGTCCGGCCGTCTGTCACCCGGTTTTGCCTCAAAAGACATCGTATAGCCTGCTCCCCCGCGTACCGGAAACGTACTGTGCGTATTCCATACTGCATGTTCCGAAGGTCCCTTGTTTTGCAGAAACAGCATCGCTTCACTGCCTGTATCCATCTGGTAAACAGTCTGGCCGTCATCGCCTGTCAGCTTCAGCCCTTTCACCCAGATATGCCCAAGCCCTTTTGCTTCATTCTCCTCAGACGGCAGTTCCAGGCAGATTCGGGCGCACACCGCTTCATCCGGCGCATAAAAATCTGCACCATTTCCGGTACTGCTCCATAAATCAAATTCTTTCGACAGCGCCGCATAATCATCCGGCTTAAAATTCATCTCATACCAGCGCTGCACCTGTTCCACAGACACCTGGTCTGCCAGACGTTTTATCTCCTGATACTGCCTGTTAGAAAAACCGCCAAACGGCTGCTGCCCGCTAAACAGCTTCTCTCCCCCGCCAGCAGTCTTCACCCTGGCCAGGTTTGCATCCTCCTGCGGCTTTTTCAGGCTCTGATACCATTCCAGCGCATCCTGTGCATGCAAAACCATATCCCGCAAAGCCATCCTGTCCCTTTCGCCAGCATATCCGTCCCCGCTTTCAAGCAGCCGGCATGCCTGGGCCGTAAGACGCTTAAGCTCCTGTCTTTCCTTATCTGTGTCCACTTTTTAGTTCCTCCTGTGCTTTTTGTGTATTATATAAATCCGCTCCAAAAAGCACAATGCCCTTTCATGTTCAGGGCTGACCTATTCTGCTCCCTTTTATTTGCTATGGGCAGTACGGTACTGTGTCGGCGTCACGCCGGTAAACTTTTTAAACTGCCGCATAAAATGCACTTCACTCTCATAACCGCAGAATTCCGCCAGGGAAGCAATGCACATCTCTGTAGTTGTCAGATACCGCCTGGCAAGCTGAAGCCTTGCCTTTATCAGGTCCTGCTGACAGGAACAGCCAAAAAAGCTTTTATATAAATGCTGAAAATAAGAGACGCTAAGATGCATGGAATCCGCCATCTGCTGCAGTACCCGCTTATCAGCCGGCGCGTTATATATCTGTGTGCGCAGCTTTGAAAATTCCAGATAGTAGCGGCTGTGCACAGAATCCATATGCGGATGCGCTATATCCTCTGCAAGCGTGCGTAAAAAAATACACATAAAATGGTCCAGCAGTTCCTCTTTATGCTCTGAATCTCCAAAACAGATACCGGCCATCAGTCTTGCATATTCCGTAAGACAGTGAAAATCCCCTGGATAAACCGCCGTTCCATACGGCAGCTTCAGCATGCGCAGATAAGCAGTGCTATTTTCGCCTTCCGGCTGAAAATGAATCCAGTCATCATTATACCCCGGCAAATCACAGCCATAATGGACCGGTATTCCCGGCGGAAACAAAAGAACTGTATTCGGAATCACCTTCTGCTTTTCCCCGTTCCAGAAAAACCATGCATCTGTTTTTACAAGCAGCAGCAGATAATTCGAAAGGCCATGCGAGTGAAAAATATTACACGGCTTTCTATGGTGAGAATCGTGTCCGCAGATAAATACACGCAGCATATCCGGCTCCTTTCTGATACAGACAAAAGTTTTAATTTTAGCAGAATATATCAGCTGAAAATATTATAAGATATTGCTGCTTCCGTGTCAAATAACTATAATGCTAAGCAGCAGATAAGACAGATATCATAAATATTGCAGCTGCAGTACCATCACACTGCACAGACAGAAAGGATATTTCATAATGGACAAATACGAAACCTGGGCGCAGGAAACTGTGAAAAAAATAAGAGAAAAAATGGACTGGGTCAGTGAGAAAAACAAAGACCGGATACCTTATACTGCCGATGCATCCGGCAGCTATGACGATCGCAGTGCTGCAGGCGCCTGGAACACCGACGACGGCATTAACTGGTGGACAAACGGCTTTTGGGGAGGCATTCACTGGCTCTTATATCAGGATACCGGACTGGAAAAATACAAAGCCGTGGCACGCAGCTGTGAAAAAAAGCTGGAAGCATGCTTTTCCCGGTTTTACGGCCTTCATCACGACATCGGCTTTATGTATCTTCCGACAGCCGCAGCCAGCTATCGGATTACCGGATGCCAGTCTTCCAGGAAAACAGCGCTGCATGCCGCAAATCTTTTAGCCGGACGGTTCAATCCGGCCGGAAACTATATCCGCGCCTGGAACGATACCCCTGATGAAAACCGCAGCGGCTTTACTATTATTGACAGCATGTTAAATATTTCCCTGCTTTACTGGGCATCTTACGAAACCGGCGACCCGCGTTTTTGCCAGACTGCCATACGCCATGCCGATACCATACAAAAATTCTTTATCCGCCCGGACGGCTCCGCATGTCATATCGGCATATTTGACCCGGATACCGGTGCATTTATAAAAAGCCTTGCCGGACAGGGCTATGCAGAAGGCTCCTCCTGGAGCCGCGGACAAAGCTGGGCAGTATACGGATTCACAAACAGCTACCGTCATACCAAAAATCCGTCATACCTTCAGACCGCTAAACGCTGCGCGCACTACTGCATATCGCATATCCCTGAAAACGGGCTGATTCCATGCGATTACTGCCAGCCAGAAGAATCCGCATGGGAAGATTCATGCGCCGCATGCATCCTTGCCTGCGGACTCATTGAGCTTGCCCGCTTTGTGCCAGAAGAAGAAAAAGAACAGCTTATGCAGACTGCACTTCGGATTTTAACAGCCATAGACGATATGCGGGCTGACTGGTCGAAAAACTGCGATGCGATTGTACAAAACTGTACCGGTGCCTGGCATGATAAGGTTCATCATATTACCATGGTATATGCAGATTACTTCTTTATGGAAGCTGTCTATAAGCTGCTGCATACAGGTATCCTGATATGGTAATTTTTACAGTTATGTCTGATATAACCCGCCTGTACCCAGGTCACGGCTGCAGCAGATAATCTCTGCTTACTCCGTTTTCAGTGCACGCATGGAATTTAAAATTGCAATCACGGACACGCCTACATCCGCAAACACTGCTTCCCACATGTTTGCCGCCCCGAGTGCTCCCAGAATCAGTACCAGCGCCTTTACGCCAAGCGCAAATACAATGTTCTGCTTTACAATCCGCATGGTCTTTCTGGAAATGCGCACAATGGCTGCTATTTTTCGGATATCGTCGTCCATCAGCACAATATCGGCCGCCTCAATCGCAGCATCCGAGCCCATGCTTCCCATGGCAATTCCGATATCTGCCCTTGTAAGCACCGGGGCGTCATTGATGCCGTCTCCGGCAAACGCAAGACGCTCTCTGGGATTTTGTTCCTTCAGCAGTGCTTCCACACAGGCCACTTTATCCGCAGGCAGAAGCTGTGCGTGCACTTCGTCAATTCCAAGCTCGCGCGCTGTAAATTCCGCCGCGATGCGCCCATCGCCTGTAAGCATGACGCTCTTTTTCACCCCGGTCCGCTTCATATCCGCCAGCGCATCCTTCGCCCCGTCCTTAATCACATCCGAAATCACCACCGAGCCAAGAAATCTTCCGCCTCTGGAAACATAGATAACGGTACCGGCATGGTTACACGGCTTATATGCCGCCTGTTCTTTTACCATCAGTTTTTCATTTCCAAGAAGCACCAGGCTGTCATCCACCCGGACGCGGATGCCGTGCCCTGCGATTTCTTCTGCTTCCGATACACGGTTCAAATCCAAAGATTTCCCATAAGCTTCGCAAAAGGCCTCCTTTACGGATGCCGCAATCGGATGGTCAGAATAGCTTTCTCCAAGCGCCGTTACTTCTAACAGCTCCTCTTTGCTGGTGTTTTCTTCCGGCAGAATTTCCGTCACCTTAAATTCCCCTTTGGTCAGCGTTCCCGTTTTGTCAAAAACGATTGTCGTCATCTCAGACACCGCCTCCAGATAATTGCTGCCCTTTACAAGCACACCGATTTTTGATGCCGCGCCGATGCCTCCAAAAAATCCCAGCGGCACAGAAATAACCAGTGCGCACGGACAGGAAATGACAAGGAAAATACAGGCTCTCTGAATCCATTCCGCCCATCCGCCTCCGAGAACCAGCGGAGGAAGAAACGCTAAAATCACAGCGCCGATAGTCACAGCCGGCGTATAATACTTCGCAAAGCGGGTAATAAAATTCTCTGTCTTCGCTTTCTGGCTGGAAGCATTTTCTACCAGCTCCAAAATTTTTGAAACAGTCGAGTCCTCAAATTCTTTCGTCACCCGTACCTTCAAAGTACCGCTCCCGTTTACACAGCCGCTTATGATCTCGTCTCCTGCAGCCGTTTTGCGCGGCACACTCTCTCCGGTCAGCGCTTTCGTATCCACAAAAGACTCCCCTTCCGTCACAATTCCGTCTAACGGAACGCGCTCACCAGGCTTTATCACAATGATAGTTCCTATTTCCACATCATCCGGGTCCGTCTGCACAAGCTGCCCGTCCTGTTCGATATTTGCATATTCCGGGCAGATATCCATCATATCCGCAATCGACTGGCGGGATTTGCCCACCGCATAGCTTTGAAACAGCTCCCCTACCTGATAAAACAGCATCACGGCAACCGCTTCCGCATATTCCCGTACCCCGAACGCCCCAAACGTGGCAAGCATCATCAGAAAATTTTCATCAAAAACCTGGCCGTGGCTGATATTGCGGAATGCCTTGTAAATAATGTCATAACCCGCCGTCAGATACGGAATCACAAATAACGCAGACATAACCGGAACCGGCATCTGCTCAGACATCCCTGTCTGTTCCATCATAAGCAGCGCTGCAAACATAACAAATGCCGCCAGAATGCGAAAAAGCATCGTTTTTTGTTTCTTCGTCATCATTACACTCCTGTCTGGCCTTTTGCTTACATCAGAATCTTACAGTCCGGCTCCACTTTTGCACATACACTGACCACCTGTTTCATAATCTCATCAAACCGGCCCTCGTCAGCATCTATCGTCATTTTCTGCATCATAAAACTCACCGATGCATCATGAACTCCCGGCAGTTTTTTAATGGCATCCTCCATTTTTGCAGCACAGTTTGCACAGTCTAAATCCTGTAATTTAAATTTCTTTTTCATAACAACACCTATTCCTTCCTTTTATCTTCTTTTACCTTTTTATCTTTTTTCTACAGCTCTTTTCCGAAGCTTTCCTTAATTAAAACCGATTCCTTATCTGTGAAAATTCAGCCTTCGCCAGAACATTCCTCTTATTCTTCTATATGCTCCCGGCCCTGGCCGATAATGGTTCTTACATGGCTGTCTGCCAGAGAATAGAAAACCGATTTTCCTTCCCTTCTGCTTTTCACAAGTTTGGAATTTTTTAAAATCTTCAGCTGATGCGAAATGGCAGACTGCGTCATATGCAAAGCCTCTGCCAGGTCACAGACACATACTTCCGCTTCAAACAGCACAAATAAAATCCGTATTCTGGTAGAATCTCCAAATACTTTAAAAAGCTCCGCCAAATCATACAGCTCTTCCTCCGGCGGCATCTGCGCACTGACCGTTTTTAACAGCTCTTCATGTATTTCTGTTGTTTCACAGCATTCCAGCTCTTTCTCAGACAAAATCCATCCTCCTTTCCGGCACGGAGCATGTGCCTGCATTATTTTCTACATTCTTTCATATGAGCAATCGTTCATATGAATAGGATACTCCGATTTTGGGGAAATGTCAAGGTTTTTTTAGATTTTATGCGATTGATTTTATGTAATCTGATTAGATAGGGAATGCAGGGAAAGGAACTGTGGATACACGGACGCCGGAAGAGGGGATTTGACCGGCCAAATTCCCTCTCCCGGCTGGTTACTGGCAAATGTTACATGAAATGTTTCAGGTATATCATATTTCGAATGTATAATTGATAAACATAAACCTTCTCAAAACCAGCCGGGCGGAGGGGAGATGCTCTGGTTTCCAGCGACATTGGAGGAATGTTTAGAAGCCCTTAGTATTCTGCACAATAACCAGGCGGCGAAGCCGAAGCGGCACCTTTAGCTTATGGCTGTAAGCCAGGGCGAACCAGGTGCCGCGACCGTCCGGGGCCACAGCGTAAACGCAGAATGCTTAGGGCTTCTTAACATTCTGGAGTCGGAGCCGGAAACCAGAGCATCTCCCCTCCGTCCGGCGTCCGCGAAGCCACTCCCCCTTAACCCTCCTCTTCAGTCATCACATTTCAGCAAAACACAATCACTCTTCGCGGCGTCGTCTGCGGCGGTATACTCCTTGTCGTAACCGAATAAAAAACCATCAGATACTGATTCCCCGGCCTGCATTCAAAGCGCTGCCCATTCGCCGTCTGCACCACTGTAGAATCCGCAATATTCAGCTGCAAAGACCGGTCCGCCGCCAGAAGGTTCCTGTCAAAAAACTGAAACATCACCTGCTCATTTCTGCCCGTCACTGCAGCCATCTGAGCACGGTACTGCGGCGGAAATATCAGCGGCACCGGAAGACTGCCGTCATAAAACGCCGTCACACGCATCCCCGTGCGCAGCTGTACGCTGTCAGCAACAAATGTCCCGGAATCCACAAAAAAATTTACAATTCCGTTCTCCGTGCGCACTGCTATCATCTGGCTGCAGCAGTCACCGCCCCGTGAAATATTCATAATAGTACCCGTAACAGGAATTAACAATTCAAATGGCATAAAAAATTCCTTTTCTTTTAAAATATGCCCGGTAACGAAAATGGTTATCTGCTATCGGCAGATTCTATTTCCTTCTTTAAATCCGCATTGGCCTGCTGCGCAAATTCATGCACGGCTGCGGGTATATTTTCCCCGTTTCCCGCCTTTTGCAGCATCTTCCACCAGCCCTTGCGGGCTTCGTCCCAGCCAGGCGTTACCTGGTAATAATCGCCCATATACTGCATAAACATGCTGTACTCAGTCATTAAATCATCGTTTTCATAAATATGCTTCAGCTCCCGTACCGGCCAGTAGAAAGATGTCAGTACAGCCCTTTTGTATTTGTCATCGTTCTGCGTCATATAACGGATAAATGTTTTCGCTGCCTCTGCCCGCTTTTCATCGCCGTTATCAAAAATGCCAAATCCCCAGATTCCGCCCTGAAGGCTCGGTCTGCCGTCAGCAGACGGAAATGCCATTGGAAAAATTTCAAAATCCAGCTCCGGATGACTGACCGTCTGGGTAATCTCAATCGAAGCATTCCAGCAAAAAGTCATTGCCAGTTCCCCGCTGCAAAAGCTGGCGATTTCATCCGCAGCAGTCATATCCGGTTCAAATGTAATGCCCTTTAGCTTTTTTAGCAGCACAAGCGCCTTTATATTTTCCTCACTGTCAGCAGTATAAACGCTGTGCGCCTCATCCGTAAAAGTCCCTCCATAAAGGTTATTCACCAGTGCCCGCGTCCCCTGGTCTCCGCTCTGGCCGCAGCAGTAAACAGCGCCTGCCTGCTCATGTCCGTAAGCCTTAAGTGCATTGACAGCTTTGATAAAATCCTTCGTCGTCCATGTATGCGTCTCCTCGTCAATATATTTAAGCGCTCCGGCTTTTTTAAACAGGTCATAATTAACCGCCATGCAGTGGGCCGTCATGCAGACAGGATATTCATAATACGCCCCGTTCGTGTGCTGGCAGGCTTTTCTTATATTTTCATAAATTTCTCCGGCCGCATCCGACTCCCAAAGGTCGGATAAATCTGCTAAAAGCCCTTCATTTCCCCAGCCTGCCACAAGCCGCTCCGGCCCTTCAAACACAAGGTCCGGGGCTTTGCCCTGCGAAACGGCTTCCTGTATTTTCTTATCTCCGCTGTTATAATCTACGCATTCCACTGTTACATGAATTTCCGGATGTTCTTTGTGAAAACCGGCAATCAGACTGGAAACGGCTGTCGGATTGCCCCAGTTGCCGACCGGGAATGTCCAAAACGACAGTTCCGTTTCACTGCCTGCTTCTGCTTTGGGCTGAATCTGCTCTGTCACGGTATCCCTGCTGCAGGCAGACAGACAGGCCGCTGTAAACAATGCCGCGCACATGAATATTAATTTTTTCAAAACTGAAACCTCCCAGAATTAATGATTGTAATCTGTACTAAATGCTCCTTATCTTTCAGCGGTCAGGCACGCAGATACTGATTCATCAGCGCCATCAGCTCCATTATATCATACGGCTTTGCAGCATGTGCGTTCATCCCGCATTCCAGGCATTTTTCAATATCATCCTCAAAAGCGTCTGCACTGACCGCAATAATCGGAATCTTTGCGGCATCGCCCCTTGCAAGGCCCCGGATTGCAGCCGCCGCTTCATACCCTGTCATAACAGGCATTCTAAGATCCATTAATATAATATCGTACCAGCCTTCTTTGGACTGCTCAAACTTTTCCAGGCAGATTTTGCCGTTTTCTGCATGGTCCGGCTCCATGCCAAGTTCGGAAAGCATTGCCTGTCCAATCTCCCAGTTGAGCTCATTATCCTCTGCAAACAGCACACGCAGGCCGGTAAAGTCTGTAAAAGCATCTTCAGCTTCTTCTGCCTCCTGCGGCTTTTCTTCCATAAACGGACGCAGGCCGTAGTAAAGCCCCGAACGAAACAGCGGCTTTGCAGCAAAACCGTTCACTCCGGCTTTCCCGGCTCTTTCTTCCAGTTCATCCCATTCCCCGTCCGACAAAAGAATCAGTGTGATTTTTTCGCCAAAACGGCTGCGCAGTTTTTCTGCCTCCTGTATGCCGTCCTTTCCCGCAATATCCCAGTCAAGCAGAACGGTAATCCGTTCCCCTCTGCCGCAGTTTTCTTCCAGATATCTGCATGCATGTTCCGTATCTTTTACACATTCCGGCTGCAGGCCAATCGATGTCAGCATGCTCTCAGCCGCCTTAAGACACAGCTCGTCGTCGTCGGCTACTAAAACTTTCCCTCCCGGCAGCGACAGCTCCTGCTCCTTTCGTACTTTTTCCATGTCAATCGTAATAAAGAAATCACTGCCTGCGCCCTGCTCGCTTTCTACTCGGATGCTGCCGCCCATAGCGTCTACAATATACTTCGTAATCGTCATGCCCATGCCCGCTCCTTCGCTCTTTTGCACACGGGCATTATCTTCCCTGGAAAATGCCTCAAAAATCTTTTCCTGGTATTCTCTGGTCATTCCGATTCCGTTATCTTTGATATGCAGGCAGGAACGGATATAGGCATCCCCCTTCGGCGACGGCTCTTCGGAAAGAAAGACCTGTATCCTTCCGTTTTTAGGCGTAAATTTCACACAGTTGCCGATAATATTTAATAAAATCTGGCTCAGGCGCACTCTGTCCGTACACACGTTTTCATACTGGATATCTTTAACATAAATATCAAAACACTGCTCTTTTTCCTGGACCTGCGGCTGAATTACAGTCATAACATTCTGCATCACCTCACGCAGAGAAAGCGGTTCCATATTCAGGGTAAAACCGCCGTTTTCAATCTTGGCCATATCCAGCATGTCATTAATCAGCCCGAGCAGATGACGGCTCGATACACTGATGCGCTTTAAACACATCCGTATGCGCACCGCATCATGCAGGCTGTTCATCGCAACAGACGCCATGCCCATAATGCCGTTCATCGGCGTGCGGATATCATGGCTCATATTGGATAAAAACTCACTTTTGGCCCTGCTTGCGCTTTCTGCAGCATGCCGTTCCCTCTCCGCAGACTGGTATGCTTTGTTAAGCTCGCGCACCTGTCTTCTGGTCTGCATGTAATAAACCGCAAAAACAAGCAGCAGCACACCCAGTATCAGAACACACCCGGCCACCGAGCAGAATGTCCATCTGTCCGCTAACTGCTCAATTGTCTGGTCAAGCGTGGAGTAAGGCATCTGCAGCACCAGATACCACTCAGAGGCAGGAAGCGCGGTACAATAAAGATTCCACCTCTTTCCCCCTGATTCCGTCTCGCCGGAATAATCTCTGCCGTTTTCCATGGATTCTCTGAGTGTTTCGGTATACTGACTGTCCCAGCTTTCCTGGTCAAAATAATTACCGCCTCCCACATCTTCGTTTTGCATAATAAATGTACCGTCTTTGCGGATTATAGAAAAATCCACCATGCTGCTGTCAATGCTGGCGGATAACAGTTCGCTTAAATAGCTGGCCGGCAGTCCCGCCACAAGCGCGGCGCTCTTTTTCCCTTCCCCGGTTTCATAAGCCGCCGGGACTCCCATCAGCACCACCCGTTCTCCGTGTTCATCACGTCCGGCGCTGACACTGTCCCTTCCGCCCATTACCGAACGGTGCAGCGCCTGCGGTACTTCCGGTGCTACTTTTGAGCCGTATATCATCTCAAAATCCCCGTCGTCTGTATAAAACGCCAGATATTCAAATCCCCTGGAACGCGCATAATATGCCAGCTCCAGACGCAGAGCGGATTCTTTTCTGCTGTGTGACGGAGATACTGCGTCCACCAGCGCTCCTACCTGTGACAGACGCATCTCAATCGCGGTTCCA
Organism: uncultured Eubacterium sp.; assembly: GCA_947384955.1. Taxonomy (GTDB): domain Bacteria; phylum Bacillota; class Clostridia; order Lachnospirales; family Lachnospiraceae; genus Eubacterium_J. The sequence goes on from CANDJC010000022.1 coordinate 32,064, forward strand.
AAATGCGCAGCAGTCTGCCTGCTCATTCCTGACATATAGATAACACCGATTTTCTTTATTGCATCCGCTCCCATCCGGTTCATCCACATTGTCTGGACATTAAACACAATCATACAGAAAATGGATGCCAGAATAAAACTGGCTGCCAGAAAATGTGTCGTTTTACGCCTCATAACCAATCCCTCCTGATAAATTCCATATACTGCATTTCATCAGAACGAACTTCTGCTTTCCTTCCTGCCCATTCTGCTGCTGTATCTATTATAAAATATAAAGTTTCTGTTTTCAATATGAAGAAGCGAATCGCTGTAAAAATCTGGTGATGTTCAGATGATGATGTTTAAAGTCAGCTCCGCCCTCCCCGCAGCATCCAGGATACAATAACCAATTTCCGAAAAGAAAACAAGCCCGTTCCTTCACAATTGCGCCCCGTTTTTTCTCATGCTGATTTCCTGAGATAAAACAAACGTTTCGGCTTTTATCCAGGTGCACTCTGTAGTATACTATTAAAATAATACAAACAAAAGGAGGGAAGCCTTATGGGTCTAAAATCAGCATTAGCAAGAATCACGGATACAAGAGATATCTATGTTTTTTTATCTCACTGCAGCGCAGATGATTTTTCAGAAGAAGAATTAGACGATGCATTAGAAAGATACGGATATGAACCCCGCAGATATTTGAATAAAATTGACAAGCTGCAGGCGCTTATCAATCATTTCAGACCGCAGCCGAAAAAGAAAAAGTCCCGCAGCTATCTGTTCGAATAAACATAGGTGTCTGTATGCGCTCTTTTTGCGGACTCAGCAGTCTGTCCATGCTTTCTCAGACAGACTGCGAAAGTCCTTTGGCATTACTGGCACCATGGTGAAGGCACAAATTCTCCTCCCCTGCACCACTTCAAATAGCTGAGCGCATGCAGCTGGCCTGTCATTTCCCATTCTCCGCAGTAAACCGGGTCATGGTATCCTTCGATGCAGATATCATCCTCATAGCCGCTCATGCGCAGAATCGAAATAATTTCCCTCCAGTCTGTATTACCAAAACCCGGCATTCTGTACACTGCATACGGAACAGCTCCGAAAACCCCGTTCCTTTTTACGCTTTCCCAGTCTATAGAAGCATCTTTGCCGTGGACATGCACGATTTTTTTGCTCCATTGTTTTAACTGGGACACCGGTTCCATCAGCTGCATCATCGCATGTGCCGGCTCCCATTCCAGTCCGAAATTCTCATTTTTTACTTCTTCAAACATTGCCTCCCAGGCTTTCGGGTGAAATCCGATATTGCAGGATGCCCGTTCCCACGTGCCGCCCATCGGGCAGTTTTCTATTCCAAGCCGGATTCCTTTTTCCTCTGCCATCTGTGCCAGCTCTCTGAACACCATGCCAAATTCCCGAAAGGATTCTTCAACGGGCTTTCCTTCCAGCGCCCCTGCAAATGTACTTACGTGGGAAGCGCCAAACTGCTCTGCTTTCTTTATTACAAGCTTTAGTGCCTCCCTGTGCTCCGGATTCTGCAGCGGATTGCAGTAAAATCCGATTGTGCTTATCTGTGCCCCGCTGTTTTTCAGCATATCCGCTGTTCTGACTGCCAGCCTGTCCAAATCCGCGCCTTCCAGCGACATATGATAATTAATGGAAAAGGATTCAAATCCTTTGTCCTTTAACTGCTCAATCCATGTTTCTGCCTGCGGACCTGGAACGCAGGTACCGATTTTAATCTGTTTCATACTGATTCTATCCTTTCCTTGTGTGTATGATGCTCTCTGCTTTTCATGATGTACAAAAAAGACATCCATAAAAAGATGCCTTTGGGAAACTGGTTTAGGGTGCTGCGTATTTCTTTCATTATACTTATACGTTATCTGGGCGTCAATACTCTTTTTTACTTTTTGCGTGTGTGTGAAAGGGGCGGGCAAAGGGAATCTGTGGATACCCGGACGCCGGGAGAGGGGAGTGGCACGGGCTTCCAGCGGCGGCTCCAGAATGTTAAGAATCCCTAGGCATTCTGCATCCAGACTGTGGCCCCGGACGGTCGCGGCACCTAGTTCGCCCTGGCCTTCTGCCAGCAGCTAAAGGTGCCGCTTCGGCTTCGCCGCCTGGTTCTTGAGCAGAATGCCAAGGGATTCTAAACATTCTTCCAATGCCGCTGGAAGCCCGTGCCACTCCCCTCTCCCGGCTGGTTTTTGAGGTAAGTTTACATGGCATGTTCTGCATTCTGCGTATTTTTTTTCCAGGGTCAGGCTGCTGTCAGGTATGTGTACATAATTCTACGCCTGTCTGAAATGCCGCGACACTCCCCTCTCCCAGCCGGTTTTTGAGATATGTTACATGACATGTTCTGAACACAGTGTATACTTTTCCAGGATTTACGTAAAGCTTACCAAAACCAGCCGGATGACGGGGAGATGACCTGGCTTCCTGTGACATTGGAAGAATGTTTAGAATCCCTTAGTATTCTGCTCAATAACCAGGCGGCGAAGCCGAAGCGGCACCTTTAGCTGCTGGCTGCAGGCCAGGGCGAACTAGGTGCCGCGACCGTCCGGGGCCACAGCCTGAATGCAGAATACTTAGGGATTCTTAACATTCTGGAACCGGAACTGGAAGCCAGGTCATCTCCCCGTCATCCGGCGTCCGCGAAGCCACTCATCCCCCAATCCGTACCGCTCAGCATCCCATTCCTCGTACAGACTTTCGTCAAAATATCCTGTATAATAAATCACGTAAAATTATCTTCTTCTATATATTCTCTTTCATACAATCCTCTCCCGGCATTATAATAATACTGCAGCTCCTCTGTTTTTCCGATAACATTATTATACTGATGCCCTGTCACCGGCATACGCTCTGCACTGTTATCATGTTCGAATACGATGGAAAATTCTTCAAATCTATCTTCTATCACCTCCTCGTCACAGAGTCTTTCCACTGTCCCGTCCTCCCGGAGCGTAAGCAGTAAAAATCCCATGCTGCTTGAAGAAAACGGCATTCCAATCGAAAAATCAGGGCATCCGTCTGCATTGTAATCTGCCTGTTTCAGTTCGAATTCACCCGGAAAATTAAACTGTCCGCCGGATATTCCGGCATCCGGCCACAGACTGCTTAAACCAGCCTGAAATAATAGATTCCCGTCTGCATCGGATGTACGTATTTCATACCTGCCTTCATAATTTGTACGATAAGTATAAATACTTGGAAGGCAGTCTCTGGAATTTTCATCATAATATCTTCCCTTTGTCATCCAAAGCTCTGCTGTCATGGCGGAACCGTCTGCCATTTTCATTTTCGCAGATGCCATTTTCTTATTTTCTATTTTAGTCTGTGTCTCTGTCTCTATCTGTATTTCCTCTGCGGATTCCTGCGCTTTTCTTTCTTTCTGGTTTTCGCCCGTCTGTGTAACAGATTTGGTATCAGGAATACTTTTTCCTGCTTCCTTTTTAGAATTTTCCGCTCCTGCCTGGATTTCTTCCTTTGGATTCAGCAGAAGGCCTGCCAGAAATACGGCGGCCAGTGCCGATAAAGCGACGCGCATCCACAGCTTTTTCTTTTTGTATCTTAATACATTTGCAATCCGCTGTCTGACTCCGCCCTTTTCACAAAAAAGCGGGCCTGCCAGTGTAACTTTTCTGCCGCTTGCCATGGATAGCAGCGCCGCGGAGTATTCCTTTTTTGAACCGGTTCCGATTTTTCTGATTACGCTTTCATCACAGGACATCTCCATATCCCGGCACATCAGTGCAAAGGAAAGCCACGCCGGCGGACTGAACCAGTGGATACAGCAGATTAAAAATGCCGCCTGTTTTATCAGATAATCTCTGCGCCTGATATGCGTCTTTTCATGCTCGAGCACAAGTTTTTTCTCCCGTTCGTCCAGTCCTTTCGGAAGATAAATTTTCGGCTGAAACAGGCCGGATACAAACGGTGTGTGGATACCTTCTTTTTCATAAACCCCTTCTTCGAGCATAACCGCTCCCCACAGACGGCGGCTCAGGCGTATATACGACAGTACGCTGCATATAAGAAGCAGAATCAGAACGGCTGCCCATGCCGCTGCTGCCAGAAACAGAAAAACCTGCACCGGACTTACACTGTCCTGCGGCTCGGACAGGCTGCTGTTTATGCTGTTTGGGTCCTTTCCTATCCCATTTTGAACTTCTGTTCCATTCCCAGATTTTATTCCATTCCAGGATTCTATGCCATTCCAGGATTCTATTCCGTTCCAAGCCTTTGTTCCTTTCATATATTCCAGATTTCCAGGGTTTCTGCCTTTCCCCTGTATCAGGTCCTGCATTCCGATATTTCGCGGCACCATATGCGTGCTGACTTTTATAAGACTCAGGGAACTCTCCACGGAAACCGGACAGAGCAGTCTGAAAAATACAGCAAGCCACAGTACATAGGAATAGATTTTCGGCTGCCTTTTTAAAAACATGCGTAACAAAATCACTGCAGCAGCACAAAAGCTGGCTGTAATGCTCATATTTAACAGCCCGATAAAAATCTGCCGTATCAGTATCAAAATATCCATTCTCGCTCCTTCCTTAATACGCCGGCGCCCTGCCCTATTCATCTTCCCGATAGCTCTCTATCAGAGATTTTATTTCCTCGGCCTGACTGCTGCTTAACCGGCTTTTTCCGATAAAAGCGGTCAGAAACTTCGGAAGCGAGCCGCCAAATGCCTCGTCCACAAACTGCCTGCTCTTTCCCGCGTAAAACTCCTCCCGGCTGATTCGTGCGGATACAACCGCTTTCACGTTCTGGAAAATGCCTCTGTCACATAATTTCTTTAGCACCGTAAACGTCGTAGACTTTTTCCAGTTCAGTTTTTCCTCACATAACCTGACCAGCTGCATAGATGCAACCGGCTCGTGCTCCCAGATAATATCTGCAAATTTCGCTTCCGTTTCGGCAAGCTTATAATTGTGTATCATAGACTGCTCCTTTCTGTTCTGTCTGAGTCCATTTCATTTCACAGCTGCAAAATCAGGTCTATATATGATAAACCTCCTAATTGGAAGTCTATCATATATAGACCTGAATGTCAAGAAAAAAGGCCTGCCAGCTAAGCATGCCTTCTTTATTCACTGATTCATTTCACCTTACTCCTTATTTCCTCCACCAGCTGGTAAACTGTCGTACATGGACACATCTGAGATGGCAGTGTTTTTCCCTCTCTCACACACTGCTCATACTTCTGCTTTGCTATCTGAAGAGCTTTTTCCTCATTTCCTGTCCGGGAAATTTTTTCATACAGCCCCGCATCTGATTTAGAGTATCTCTGACCGGTTTTTCTTTGAAAAATCTTTTCAAACTCACCACAGCACAGCCAGGACTCTATAATGGCTGGCATTGTTCCATAATAAGAATACATCCATATTTCAAAACATGGATTTGACCAGCCTGTATTTATACCCAGTTTTTCCGCTTCCATTATAATTTTATCAAAATCTTTCACCTCATCTCTGTCGAACACAATCCACGGCATACGGTACTGTGCATCATATGCGGTCATTTCCAGGCATTTATCAATCATTGCTCTTGTTTTCGTTTCCACTACTTTAATTACCAGCTTATTTTGTACTGCTTTTGGAAGTTCTCTATGCAGTCCTTGAAAATAACATCTTTCTGTCGCCGCCGTATCTGTAACCAGCAAATAATAACCCAGTTCAGGAATCTTTAACGGCTGCCGCTGTTCTCTGGTCTTTCGATTGCCAGTCCTGTCTTTTCTTGCCATATACGATTATCCCTCCTTAAAGATATCCATACTCCTTAATTCCGGAATCGCACCATATTTACCAGTCAGATAATTTTTCTCATAGCTCTCATCTTTTCGGATTCTGGCGCCAGAATCATCTATGAAATCTGCCAGAGAATACAATTGGGAAATTCCCTGTGCGTCTTTTTGCGTAAACCACACTTCATCTCTCCTGAGAAGCTGATTAGACAGCTGCCATGTATCATGTGTTGTGAAAATTAACTGTGCATGATTTGTGTTAATTTCCGGGTTTAAAAAAGTAAGCAGAAAATTCCGTACCAGCAGCGGATGCAGACGGGCATTTAATTCGTCAATAAAAAATACACTCCCCTTCTGAAGGACATTCTGTAATTCTGGATACAGTGCAAACATTTTCAATGTTCCCGCGGATTCCATTCCCAAAGGAATCGCTGCAAATTCATCTGAATCTATTTTTTTGTGCAATGCACTGATTTTATATGTTTCTTCTTTCGATTCTGCGTCATGAGGAACCTTTTCTATCTCAAAATCCTTAATGTGTTCATCAAAAGAAGCAAAATATTCTATCACTTTCTTCTGCACCCTGCCATCATCTGCAAAATTTTTCGGCAGGCGGCGTGACAGAAAGAAATTGGTAAACGGATCACCAAAGTCTGCAGACTCATTTGCCAGAAACCAGTCCCTGATATCTTTACACTGATTCACTTTCAATTTCGCGCCAAGCGAAACAATTAAAACCTGCTTCTCCAATGCCGCCTGTATATTTTCCCTGCTGCTCTTTGGCAAGCCAGACAAATCCAGCGTATTTTCTTCAGCGGAACGATAAAAAACAGACTGAAACTTACGTGCTGTCTTAGCCTTGGAATTCAGCCATTCTTCCGTTACCCCATATTTATCCACACAAAAACCATAATTATATGTTTTTTCTGTTTTATCCCCCGGAATTGTAAAATATATTTCAAAAGAGGACTCTGCATCACTGGAAACGTTATCAAACAAAAACGGAACAGGTTTGTATTTTTCGAATTTTTCTTCTTCGTCTCCATATTTGAAAGATTCAATTACATAATCTGCCATATATCCAAATGCGTTATATATATTCGATTTTCCACTGGCATTTGCACCATATATGGCCGCCATGGGTAAAATCTTTTCATTTCCTTCTGAAACTACCCGCTCAGAAAACTCTGTCATCTTTGCCGCCGATAAGTCCAGAATTACTTCATCGCGAAATGATTTGTAGTTTTTAAAGCTAAACTGAATCAGCATGACTGCACCTCACATTTTTCATTACTGACTATTATACCTCTTTTTTAACAATCAACAAGATGCAAATTCGATTTTTTCTCACTTACATGTATTTTATCCTGCGAGCCACAGTTCGAAGTGCATATAAGCAGACTGCTCAGGGCTTCTTACCATTCTGAAGCGGCCGCCGAAAGACCGGGCAAATCCCCTCTTCCGGCGGCCGCTAATCCATATTCCTAAAGCACCACGCCATCCTTAAAAATCGAAATCCCGCGGTACCCCCGCCGTTCCGAGCAAGTTTTCTCCCCGCCCGCAACGCGCAGCACCAGCTCAAACAGCCGCTTTGCCGTATCCTCTAACGGCTCCCCGTCCGCTGCGGGGCCGGCGTCAAAGTCTATCCACCCTTTTTTCTTTTGTGCGAGCTGGCTGTTCGTCGCAATCTTTACCGTAGGAGCCGGCGCGCCGAACGGCGTGCCCCTTCCGGTTGTAAACAGAATCATATGCGCTCCCGCCGCCGTCATCGCTGTCGCAGACACCAGGTCATTTCCCGGGCCGTACAGCATGTTCAGCCCTCTGGTCACAACCGGGTCCGCATAGCCGATTACATCCGCAATCGGAGCCGTGCCGCCTTTCTGCACGCATCCGCAGGATTTATCCTCCAGCGTCGTAATGCCGCCCTGGCGGTTTCCCGGACTCGGATTATCGTATACCACTTCATGATGGCTGATAAAGTAATTCTTAAAGCCGTTAATCATATCCACAGCTTTCTTAAAAACCTCTTCATTCACGCAGCGGTTCATTAAAAAGCCCTCCGCCCCGAACATTTCCGGCACTTCTGTCAGCACTGTCGAGCCTCCTCTTGCGGTCAGCATATCGCTGAAGCGCCCGACAGCCGGATTTGCGGTTATTCCGGACAGCCCGTCCGAACCGCCGCACTTCATGCCGATAACCAGCTCGCTGACTAAAACCGGTTCCCTGTGAAACCGGGAAGCATACGCCGCGCACTCTGCCAGCAGTTCTTTTGCCCGTGCCAGCTCGTCTTCTTCTTCCTGGCAGATTAAAAATTTCACGCGGTCATGGTCATAATCTCCGAGCTCTTCCAAAAACTGCTCATGCGTCAGATTCTCGCACCCAAGCCCGACGACAAGCACCGCCGCCGCATTCGGATGACGGACAAGCGCCGCTAACAGCTTTCTTGTCTGCGCATGGTCTTCCCCGGTCTGGCTGCAGCCAAACGGATGCGGAAATGCATACAGCCCGTCAATCGTGCCGTTTACCAGGTTCTGGTTTTCTTTTACAATTTCCCCTGCTACATCATTGACGCATCCGACGGTCGGAATGACCCAGATTTCATTGCGGATTGCCGCGCGGCCGTCCTTTCTTCGAAATCCCTGGAAATATTCGGGCTGTTCTGCCTTCGGGTACTGAATGTCCGGCTCATAGCGGTACGTCATTTCCCCTTCCAGATTCGTTGCCATATTGTGCGTATGCATCCATGTGCCGGGCGCCGCGTCCTGAGTGGCATGTCCGATTGGAAATCCGTACTTGATTACGTTTTCCCCTTTCGCAATCGGCTTTAAGGCAATTTTATGCCCCTGTGGGATATCCTGCACTGCCTGTATCATATATCCGCCGGCTTTTACAGTCTCGCCTTTAGCAACCGGGTGAAGCGCAACCGCTACATTGTCTGTTTCCGTAATCTGAATTGTTTTCATAGTCTTTACAGACAGCCTGCAAACGCCGCCTTTGCCCCTTTCGTCCGAATCATGCTGAGTGCTTCTACCACTGCTTCTTCAAATCCCGCAATTTCAGTCAGATTCTGCTCCCACATCTGCGTATTGCTCATTACGGCATGTACAAGCGCTTCCCCGCTGTCGTTTTTATGCGCTTCGTAAAATTCCAGGACAAAACGGTCGTCGCTTACCGTATATTCATTGCCCAGAGGACGCCTGCATACCAGTCCTTCCTCCGTCAGCTTTTGAATATCGCTGCTGTAAAAGGCAATGTATGCCGCAAATGACATCGTAAGACAGACCGGAAGCGTGCCCTTTTCTTTTACATATTCCAGGAAAGACGGCAGATTGCGCGCTTTCCATTTGGATGTGGAATTCAAAGAAATGCTCATCAGCTCATGGTCTACAAACGGATTGTTAAAGCGGTCCTGGACAGCTGCCGCAAACTGGTTCAGGTCGTCTTTGTTTAACGGAAGCGTCGGAATGACTTCTTCATTCAGCATCTTATTCATAAATCCGCGGATGACATCATCATGCATACAGTCGCGGACAATATTTTCTCCGGCCAGATAAGCCCCCAGCACAAATCCGGTATGCGCCCCGTTTAAAATCCGCACCTTTCTCTTTTTATAAGGACTCATATCCGGCGTCACAAAAACCTTGTCCAGAAGTCCTGCTTTTTTAAACGGCAGAATGTCATTCAGCTTCTCATCTCCTTCTATCACCCATACGCCGAATACCTCTCCGACATCTAAAATCGCATCCTCATATCCGTGCTGTTCGGCAAGCCTTGCCGTTTCCGCCTCATCGCGGATACGCCCCGGCACAATGCGGTCTACCAAAGAGCCGCAGAACGTACACGCCTCACTGACATAACTTCGAAAACCGTCTTCTAACCCCCACTGGTCTGTGTACTGGTTCACGCACTTTAGCAGTTCCTTTCCGTTATTGTCAATCAGCTCGCATGCAAGAACTATAACGCCCGGTTTTCCTGCCTGGTAACGGCGGTACAGCACCTGGGTCAGCTTTGCCGGAAAGCTCGACGGCGGGCAGTCATCCTTCTGGCAGGATGCGTCGTAGGCAATCCCCGCTTCCGTTGTATTCGAAACGATAATCTCCAGCTCGTCGCTGGCCGCAATTTCCATCACCGCCTCATAATCCTCTTTTACATAAGGATTCAGACAGCGGCTGACACTCGAAATCACACGTCTTTCGTCCACCTTTTCCCCTTTTTCGCTCCCGCGCAGATACAGTGTGTACAGCCCTTCCTGCTCATTAATCATATCCGCAAGCCCCGGCTTAATCGGCTGCACCAGCGCACATTTTCCGTTCCAGCCCGCTTTCTCATTTGCCAGGTCAAACCAGTAGTCCGCAAACGCACGCAGAAAATTCCCCTCTCCAAACTGCAGCACTTTTTCCGGCGCGTCTTTTAAAATATACCCGCTGTATCCGGTTTTTTCCAATACTTCATAATTCAATTTATCCATTCCCTGCTAATCCATCCTTTCCTGTTTTTTTATATTCCAGCCTCTGTTCCAGGCAGATATTTCTGATTTTGATTCCGTTATCCTGCATCATTCATCCGGCAATCCCGCAAAAACATATGTTATTTCCAATGCCTGTTTATCATGATTGAAAGAAACCGTATTCTGCCAGTGCATTTTTATGGTACTATCATATCATTCCTTCTATGTCATTTCAATGAAATCATCTATCCGGCCGCTGCTCCATCCTGCCGAAACTGTTCTGGCAGCTTTCTTAAAAGCGATACGAAACAGAATCTGCGCCCGGTAAAGCAGCACCAGCCGCAGATTCGATTTTTCCGTTCCCGGCTTAATAAAACAGTCCTACCAGCGCTGTTGTACAAAACGGAACATACGTCAGCAGAAGCAGAACCACTGCCAGCAGAATATAATACGGCACAGCCTCTTTGATAAAGCTCTTTGTCTTACATCCTGTAATTCCGCAGGTCACAAACATCAGCGTACCCATCGGAGGTGAAAACGCGCCAATCGCATTGTTAAAAATATAAACCATCGCAAACTGAATTTCATCGATGCCATAGCTCGCCGCAATCGGCGCAAGAAGCGGCACCAGAATAATCATCGATGCATTTCCTTCAATAAACATCCCCACTATAATTATAATAAGGAAGATATTCACTACTATCAGAAACACATATTTGCTGTGAATCGCTGTCATCATCCATTCTGTCAGCTGCTGCGGAATCCTCTCCTTGGTCAGTATCCAGGAAAAAACAGCCGCCGCAGACACAATCAGCATAATCGAAGCCGTCGTAGTAACCGTTTCCTTTAAAGCAACGGTCATATCCTTTAACTTCAGCTCTCTGTAAATAAGACCGAGTATGACCGCATAAATAATGGCAACCGCTCCCGCCTCAGTAGCTGTAAATACCCCGAGACGAATGCCGCCGATAATAATAATCGGAAGGCACAGCGGAAGAATCGCAGGCTTTGCGGCTTTTCCAAACTCTTTCGGAGAAATCTTTTCCGTCCGCATCGGCACATAGCCGCGCTTTTTGGAAATAAACGCTGTTAAAAGCATCATGGAGATACAAAGAATCGCCCCTACGCCGATACCGGAAATAAACAGCTTGCCAATCGAAACATTCGCGATGCACCCGTAAAGAATCATTGCGATACCCGGCGGAATTAACGGCGTAATCATAGAGGATGCCGCTGTAACCACAGTGGAAAACGACTTGGAAAATCCTGCTTTTTCCATTTCAGGAACCATCATTTTTGCTTCCATGGCTGCGTCCGCAATATTCGAGCCGGAAAGTCCGCCCATCAGTGTAGAAAGGAGGATATTTACCTGTGCCAGCCCGCCCGTCATGCGCCCGGTCAGTACCGAACAGAAATCCATAATCCTGGAAGTCACGCCCGTATAATTCATAACAATGCCCGCACAGACAAAAAACGGAATTGCCAGAAGCGAGATGCTTTCTACTCCGGTAATCGCCTGCTGCGCAAAAATAATCGGATTTGCACCTGGATTCAGCACAAAATAAAACGCGGATGCCCCTAAGACCGCAATAAAGACCGGTACCTTCAAAAACAAAAGTACCAAAAGAGCAACAGCACAAATCGCAATAATCGCTGAACTAGACATTAATCCTCTCCCCCTTTCTTATCAAAATACTTGCTGTAAAAATAGCTGACAATCATTAATATGTAAGACACCGGAGCAATCCCGTACTGCAGCGTCATTGGAATTTTCAGCATGCTCGATGCCCTTCCGTTCTTTACAAACATCTGTATAAATCCAAAGCTGTTGTAAAGCAGATATGCAATCACAAGAAATACAATGATATCAATCACATAACTGATGATTTTCTGCACAGCCTGCGGAAACATTTCTACAATCATCTCAATCGCTACATGACTGCCCGTACGAAACGCCGCCCCTCCTGCCGCAAATACAATCCATACCATGCAAAACAGCTGTACCTCCTCTAACCAGGTAAACGGCTGACCGATAATATAACGCATCACCACTCCGGCAAATGTCAGTGCAATCAGCACAATCAGTGCAATGCCGGCGACTATAATATCCAGATTCCCTGCTATACTTTTCAGCGTGCTTTTTTCTTTCATCTGAATTCTCCCCTTTCAGCATATTTCTGCCGTAAAACAGCTGCCGCAGCCAGGCAGCAAAAGTCCTGTATCCGTACCGCTTTCTGCGCCAGCTGTTTTTATGTCCGGACGGAAATCTTATTCTGCGCCCATTGCTGCTCTTACCGTATCATAAAGATTATCAGACCATCCAAAATCAGCGCCTTTTTCATAAAATGCCTGAGCCTTGTCACGGAATCCCTGCATCACTTCTTCAGACGGCTCCACAACCGTAACGCCTTCATCCTTCATCTTCTGCAGATACTCTTCGTTCGACTGGTCTACCAGGTCATTATTGATAAGCCCTGCTTCTTCCCCTGTAGAAACCAGAAGCTCCTGCTGCTCTGCGGACAGACTGTTAAACAGGTCGGCACTCATAACCCATGTCGTGAAATTTAATACATGCGCGTCTAAAATCAGGTTCGATGCTACTTCATGCAGCTTTCTTCCATATAATGTCGCTAACGGATTCTCCGCGCCGTCAATCGTCCCCTGCTGAAGCGCGGTATATACATCGCCAAGGTCCATGCCTGTAGAAGTAGCGCCAAGGACATCAAATCCGACGGACTGAATCTGATTGCCCGGTACACGAATCTTTAACCCGGAAAGGTCTTCCACCTTTTCTACCGGTTTGGTTGTCAGCGTATGCCGTTCGCCGTATTTCCAGTTTGAAGTCACAATCTTTAACCCCTTGCCCTCTAACTGTGAGCACATATCCTGATACCAGTCGCTTTCAATCAGCGTCCAGCACTGGTCCCAGTCATCAAATAAAAACGGCCCGAACACAATCCCAAAATCCGGCACACCGTAATCCGCATAAAAAGCGCCGTCCGCAAGCGTAATATACGGCTCGCCGAGCGTCATGCCGTCAATCAGCTCATTCTTGCTGCCCAGCTGGCTGTCCGGATACAGTTCCAGCTGCAGGCTGCCGTCCCCTTTTTCCTCCACAAGCGATTTCCATTTCTCAAGCGCCTGCCCAATCGGCTCCGAAATCGAATTTTCAAAACCAATCTGAAGCGTCACCGCATCTGCCGAAGCCCCGCCGGAAGACGGCTCTTTTTCTCCTTCGGAAGCATCCCCTTTTTCTCCCGAATCCGATGCAGCGCCGCTGTCACCGGAACTGCCTGTGCCGTTTTCTGACCCGCATGCTGTCAAAGACACTGCCATAACCCCTGCCAATACCATTGCTAATAATTTCTTTTTCATGTTTTTCTCCTTTCAATGCTCCATCTTATTTAATCAGAAGTTTATCCTGGATTTCATCCCATTTTTATCCAGCCCTTTACCAGAATTTATCAGATATCTGTAAAATCGATTCCCACTTTCAGCATGCTGCCGCCTTTCGTGCTGAAATCCTCAAATGCCTGCGCCGCATCATGAAAATTGTACACATTTGTTACAATCTTTTCCAAATCAATCGTTCCTTCTTTCACAAGGTCAATCAGCTCCAGGAAATCTTTCTTTAATGCATTCCTGCTGCCGTACACATTCAGTTCCTTTTTCTGAATCATCGTAAAATTAAAATCCAGATTCTGCTTGCCGACCCCGATTAACACCACTCTGCCTCCAAATGCCGCACAGTCAATGCAGGACTGGAACGTAGACGGAAGCCCGACAGCTTCGATACACACATCAAATCCATTCCCCATCTGTGTGCCGTTTACATCCTCACACCCGGTAATTTCCTTTACCGCTGCATCCAGGCTTTCTGCTCCTTCGTTAAAAACCGTACCCGCAAACCCAAACATTTCCTGGCTGCGCAGCAGCTTTTCTTTCGCCGCCGGAATATCACATAAATAAACCTCTCCGCCCAAAGCCTTCGCCGCATTTGCCGCCAGCACTCCAATCGTGCCGCCTCCAATCACCAGCACCTTGTCCCCCGGCTTTACTCCTGCCCGCTGAACTCCGTGATAGCTGATGCAGAACGGTTCAATGGCTGCAAGCGCTTTTGCAGATAATCCTTTTCCATCATAAATCCGCTCTACCGGCATCGTTATGTACTCACAAAACGCCCCGTCTCTCTGACATCCCATCGTCTGGTTATCCATGCATGCATTCAGAATCCCTCTCCTGCAGCTGTAGCAGTGGCCGCAGTTAAAATACGGATTGCAGGTAACTGTCATGCCAGGTTTCAGTCCCCGTTCATTTTCGTCAATCTCCACAATCTCAGCCGCAAACTCATGTCCCGGAATACGCGGATAATCAAAGTATGCGAATGTCCCCCTGTACGAACCAAGGTCACTGCCGCATATGCCCCCGTACAGAACCTTCAGCAGAGCCTCCCCCTCTTTGCGCACTGGCATTTCCACATCACGGATTGACACTTTTCCAGGCTCATCAATGTAAATTGCTTTCATTTTTAACCTCCTCCTTCTTTGTATACGTTGTTATATTTTATAATGTATACACTGTTGTATACATCTTGATTGGATAATAAACCATGCTGGATGATTTGTCAATTATTTTTCTGTTTTTTTCTATTTTTCTGGCATAATTCACAATTATGATAAGGTCATTTTGTGGATTATGCCTTGGGTTTGAGGATTTTTGGATAAAATGCTGGGTTTATACAGATGACTGCTTTCTGAGGATTCGGGGGGGGGAAGTGATGGGCTTCTCCAGACGCCGGAGGGCGGAGACAGCTGCTTTCTGATGTTCCGCTTACGAAAAGCAGGAATTTCTAAACTTTCTGCGGCAAGGCTTGTGACAGCGGACGGACCGGCGCCTGATGCCCTGGCGTTTTTGGGGGTTCTTAGCAGTGGCATCAGGCAGGCGCCTTTTGGGGACTTCAAAGTTATTTCATGTGGAAGGCAGTGTGTCCCCAAATCCTGGTTACTGAGCAGAAAGTTAAGAACTTCCAGCTTTTCTCCAGAGTCACATCAGAAAGCAGCTGTCTCCGCCCTCCGGCTGGTTTTGGCTAAATAACAGTTTTTTGAATCTGGCTGAAGGTTATTTATTTATTTTAAAGCTGCTGGCTGGATTTCATGCATGTGCCTTGCTGTATAGCTGATATGAGAATAAAAGTAACAGCTGTAATCAGATAAATTATGCATACCAGATATGGATGTATCACTCATTTACTCTTAATCTCAGCGCAGCATAATTTTTACAAGTATCATGTCATGGATTTACAGCATTTATTCTTAATCGCAAAACATAGCATCATTTCGCACTCACGTCACAGCGTACAGCATTTATTTTTCTCAATTGCAAAATATAGCATAATCTCACACTTACGTCACTGTCAATACGCATCATAACCGCTCCAGCCAAAATTCTGTAAACGTAAATTCAGCCAAAATCAGCTGGATGGAGAAATTTTTTCCTTCGGATGTGCATCTGGAAAAAAGCTGGAAGTTCTTAGTTTTCTGCTCAATACCCAGGATTTGGGGACACACCGTCTTCCACATGAAATAACCCTGAAGTCCCCAAAAGGCGCCTGCCTGATGCCACTGCATAGAGCCCCCAAAAACGCCAGGGCAGAGCCCACCCCGCTTTATCGGGTGTCAGGCGCCGGTCCGTCCGCTGCCACAACCCCCGCCGCAGAAAACTTAGAACTTCCTGCTTTTTGGAAGCCGCACATCCGAAGGAAAA
>CANDJC010000023.1 GCA_947384955.1 uncultured Eubacterium sp.
GAAGTTCTTAGTTTTCTGCTCAATACCCAGGATTTGGGGACACACAGACTGTATCCAGCCAATACGCTGAAGTCCCCAAAAGGCGCCTGCCTGTGCCACTGCTTACCGCTGCCAGTAACGCCAGGGCATCAGGCGCCGGTCCGTCCGCAGCCACAATCCCCGCGCAGAAAACTTAGAACTTCCTGCTTTTTGGAAGCGGAGTATCCGAAGGAAAAACTTTCTCCATCCAGCGTCCGTCCCCAATAACCCTCCTCCCCCCCCTTTTTCAAAACTGAAAATAAATAAACTGCCCCGCATCATACCCCGGCCCATAAATCCCAAACAGAAAAATACAGCAAAACATCCCCGCTGCAATCCCCCACCGGAACCACGCGCACTGCTTTTGCAAAAATACATCCAGCGTCTCTTTCCCCAGATACTTCACAAGACTAACCAAAAACAGCACAGCCAGTGAAAAAATAAGAATATTCATCTCCATGCGCTTAAGCCCCAGCCTGTAAATCGTCCCGTCTGTGAGCACCCACCAGTCCGGTTTTGTAAATATCCTTCCAACATAACCAAGCGCCTGAGACATAGATTCTGCCCGGAAAAATATCCAGGCAAACGTCGTCAGAAGAAACACAGACACCCTCTGCCCGAACCGGAAGCTGAAAGAATCCCGTTTTGTATGAGTCCTTTCATAAATCCGGTCCCGGATTTCCCTTGTCTGCGCCGCAATAATCTGAAACATCCCGTGCATGCCGCCCCAGATTACATAATGCCAGCTGGCCCCGTGCCAAAGGCCGCTTACAAGAAACGTAATCAGGATATTGATATGCCTTCTCATCCTGCCGCACCGGTTTCCGCCCAGCGGAATATACAGATAATCCTTAAACCATGTGCTTAACGAAATATGCCACCGTCTCCAGAACTCCTGAATGCTTCTGGAAAAATACGGCGTATCAAAGTTTTCCATTAAATCAAATCCCATAACCTTTGCCGCACCGAGCGCAATCGTCGAATAACTGGCAAAATCGCAGTAAATCTGAATGGAAAACGCTGCCGCACCCAGAATCAGCACAGCCGTTCCATAAAAATACCACGAATCAAATACCGTATTTACCAGAATCGCAATCCGGTCTGCAATAACCATTTTCTGAAAATAACCCCACAACATCATCCGAAGACCGCTGGCAATCCGGTCATAGTCAAACAGCTCCCTTCGCCGCGGCCTGTCCATCCGTTCAATCTGTACAAGCAGATTTTTAGACCGCTCTATCGGCCCTGCAACCAGCTGCGGGAAAAATGACACGAATAGTGCGTATTTAATGATATTTTTTTCAGGCCTGATATCTTTTCTGTATACATCCACCGTGTAACTGAGCGCCTGAAATGTATAAAAAGAAATGCCTGCAGGCAGCATAACATCAAACGGCTTTTCCACCATCTGTAATCCGAACCGGTGCAAAAGCGCATTCACATTGCCCAGCAGGAAATCAAAGTATTTAAAAAATACAAGAATGCTCAGATTTACCGTAAAGCTGACTGCCACAATCCACTTTTTTACAGCCAGACTGCTCCCCTTCTCTTCACACATGCCAAGCAGCAGCCCGCTGAGCCAGGTCACAAATGTAGAACCCGCGATTAACAGCGCATATTTTGCATTCCAGCTCATATAAAAATAATAGCTTGCCGCAAGCAGCCACAGACAGCGCAGCTTTCGCGGAATCAAAAAATAGACAGTCACCACTGCCGGAAAAAAAATCAAAAAACTGAACGAATTAAACAGCATGCTCCATTCCTCTTTATTATCTGCAATTTCTTCTATCCATAACTCTTTCATCTGCAGTTTCTTCTATACTGCAGTTTCTTCTATACTGCAATTTTTTCCATCCGGCTGAAATTTATACACAAATAGAAAAAAACCACCGGCAGTAGCGAAGCTGCTCACACAGCCGCATACTGCCAATGGTTTTCTTACGTCAGTATCAAATTAAAATCCAAAAATCCAGCTGTCAAAGCTGATTTTAAACCTCATCCAGCACAAACTGTCCGACCAGCTCATCCAGTGTAGCCGCCTGAGCCGAGAGCTCTTCGCTTGTAGCGGAGGATTCCTGTGCCGTTGCAGAGTTGTTCTGTACAACCTCTGATATCTGGCTGATGCCCTGCTCTGCCTGGCGCATGGTCTGTGCCTGTGTAATCACCATCGTACTTAAGCTCTTAGAAGACTCTGCAATCTGCTTGATTCCGCCTACTACATTATCAATCGAGCTGGAAGCCCGCTCTACTGCACGGCTGCCTTCTGCGATTTCCTTCATGGAGCTTTCGATCAGGTTTCTCGTATCCACAGCCGCCTGCGCGCTCTGCTCGGCAAGCTGTCTGATTTCTTCTGCAACGACAGAAAAGCCCCTTCCGGCCTCCCCTGCTCTTGCCGCTTCAATCGAAGCATTTAAGGACAGCAGGTTGGTCTGTGATGCAATCGATTCAATTTCGGAAATAATATTCCCAATCCGTGCCGAAGAATCGCTGATTTTTTCCATAGCCGTTACCATGGTATGCATTTCTTCCCTGGTATGGTCTGCTTCGTCTGCATAAGTTTTGGCCTGCTTATAAGACTCTTCTGCACTCTGGGCGCTCTTTTCCATTGTTTCTGTAATATCCATAATCGTAGCCTGAAGCTCTTCAACCGCTCCGGCCTGTTCGGTAGCACCCTCTGCAAGGCTCTGTGCCGCATCCGCGAGATTCTGTGAGCCTCCTGATACCTGGCTGGAAGCCTCTCCGATAGAACGCAGTGTCTTTGTCATCTGCTCGCGCAGTCCGGCCATGGATTTAATTACCTTTTTAAAGTCATTTGTATATCTTTCAGCCACATCCGAGCGAACCGCATAATTTCCGTTTTCCATCTCGCCAAGGCATACGCCGATATCATTGACAATGACATTCAAAACGCCTGCCATCTCCGAAGCATCCTGAATCATTTCAGCCACTTCGTCATGCGATTTTACCTCCGGGAACGGCGAACTAAGGTCACCGGAAGCAAAACTCTTTAAACGCTCTCCCAGTTCATTGAGCGGGTCTGCGATGTCTTTTGAAATCTTCTTCCCAACCCGCATCGAGCTCAGGATAGAAACAGCTACTACCGCCACAATGAGCACAGACAAAATAGCGCTCATAATCGTAAGCGTTCCTGACAGCTTCTGCCCTTCCGTAACTTTTACATCCAAAAGGCTTGACAGTTTCTCATATATACTGTTATAAACATCTGCAAGCTCGCTGAGCGCAATATCCTGCGCCACCTTGCACTGTTCTCTGTCTGTAGTTGCGCCGATTTCCATAATTCTTGCGTCTATCGACCAGTAATTTTCCAGTTCCGCTTCAATCTGATCGTATGTCTCCCTGCCTGATTTCGATACGATCGTGTTTTCAATCAGTGCGAAATTCTCCTTAAACGCAGCAGATGCGTCTTCGTGCTGTTTTACAACAGTAGCAATGGCGTCTTCGTCATCATAACCGATTGCTGCACGCAGCGACGAGCGGACATCGGCAAATTCAAACATTGCCTTCCCGATATCACCCTGTGCAAATCCGAAATTTGTCAGGGCATAAGAATACCTGTTCGCAGCAACAATCAGTGCAATCAGCCCAAGCAGCGCTGAAATTGCTGTGATTAATGATACTAGAAGAAAAGACCGGGTAAGTTTTTTTTCTATCTTTTCATCTCTAAACATAAATACTTCTCCTCCTCATTGGCTAATGCTTCATTTGGCCGCAGTTTTCCTAACCATAGACCAGCCGGCAGTGCAAAATCGGACAGGCATGGGAATATGCAGATGTATCCTGCAGTATCATCTCGGATTATGTACGGGCTTCCACGATTATAAAATTGTCGGCATTTTCATTATAGCGGTTTTTCCTCAGATTGACAATAGCTTTTTCGGAAGATTTCTGCATATCTTCTCCTCCCCCAAAAACCGCAGCAGCACCCTGGCTGTTTCTTTCATCTCAATCGGCTTAGACACAAAATCATCCATCCCCGCCGCAAGCAGTTCTTCCCGTACTCCCTGTACCGCATCCGCCGTCAGCGCGATAACAGGCAGATTCTGAAAATACGCTTCTTTTCGTGCACGGATTTTCCTCACAGCCTCCACGCCGTCCATCACAGGCATAAAATGGTCCATAAACACCAGGTCATAATGCTTTTTGCACACAAGCTCGTATGCTTCCTTTCCATTTGACGCTGCATCCATCTGCATCCCAAACGGCTCCATCAGTGCCTTTGCAACCTCCCTGTTAATCTCGTTATCATCCGCAATCAG
Organism: uncultured Eubacterium sp.; assembly: GCA_947384955.1. GTDB lineage: Bacteria > Bacillota > Clostridia > Lachnospirales > Lachnospiraceae > Eubacterium_J. Next base: position 4,296 of record CANDJC010000023.1, read on the forward strand.
TATCACCGCCTCGGGCGCCGTAAATGTAAACACATTCTCTTCCTCTGTATCCGGCTGGTCTTTTGCCTGTTCAAAGCTGCCGATTTCATCCCCGCTCTCTGCGCCCTGCCACAGCGTAAAATAAAATTCGCTCCCTTTTGTGTATTCGCTCCTTACCGAAAGCTCGCCGCCCATTAACTCCACGAGCTGGCGGCATATCGCAAGCCCGAGCCCGGTGCCCTCCTTGCCCTGGTTTTTCTTAATATCCACCTGGGTAAACGCATCAAACAGCCTGCCTAAATCCTCTCTGCGGATTCCCTGCCCGGTATCTGCCACAGACACATACAGCTTTATCCTGTCCCCTTCCCGTTTCTCCTGCTTTACCTGCAGCGTCACGGAGCCTTTTTCCGTAAATTTAATGGCATTGTTCATAATATTAATAATCACCTGGCGGATACGCAGTCCGTCCCCGTACAAAAGCCTTGGAATCTGCCCGTCAATATCCATCACAAGCCTTATGCCCCGCTCGCCAATCCGGGTTAAGCCAATCACCTGAATATCCCGCAGCATCTGCACAATATCATACGTATCCTGCGCAATTTCAAATTTGCCCGCCTCGATTTTCGAAAAATCAAGCAGGTCGTTAATCAGCTTTAACAGCGCATTGCCGGAGCTTCTTATATTCAGAAGATATTTTTTGACATCCCCCTCCCATTCCCTTCGAAGCAGCACCTCCGTAAGCCCTACAATGGCGTTCATCGGCGTACGGATTTCATGGGACATATTCGATACAAAAGCTGACTTGGCATGGTTTGCAGACTCCGCCTGCTCCTTTAGCTCCTTCATAATCTGCGCCTGTTCCTGCACACGGAGCGTATAATGATAGCTGTCCGTGATATCACTTAACACATACATCCTGCCGTAATACACATTCTCCCGCTCGAGCAGATAGCTGCTGGCTTCGTAAACATTTCTGTCCCTCTGGATTTTCTTTTCTTCAAGGATGCAGTCATCTAAATCCTCTAAAACCGCCTCTGCCTTCCCGGGTGCCATATCCTCATAAATCTGTCCGGCCTTCTGATTAAAATAAATAATATTTTCATCATTATCCACGACGACAAGCCCAGCGCACAGCTCATCCACCGCTAATTCCTTAGCCAGTGTCAGCGTATCCAGAATCCCGCCTTTAAAAATCAGCACTGACAGCAAAAGCGTGTCAATCAGGTACGCTACCAGCATCACGTCATAGCCTTTTGTAATATCGCTTAGATATATAAAATATCCGGCTACGGCTACAAGATTCATCAGTATCAGATAGCCGAACTGTTTCTTTTCAGCCGCCTTTTTCGCTTTCCGAAACTGCCTGTAACAGACCGCCACCATAATCACGACATAAAAAATCATCATCAGGCTGTTCAGCTTATACAGCACGCCGTGTTCTAACACCAGATGCGGAAAAAACCCGCTCCTGACATAGCGGATGCTGCTGTAAAACAGCGTATGCTGCTCACAGGTAAACACCGCAATGACAACCGCCGCATGAAATCCCGCCAAAGCCCGCACCAGCCCTGGCGGAATCTGCACCTTGCACGCCTCCATGACAAATAAAAACTGGCACAGCGGAATAAACGGCTTGCCCAGATACGAGCATTTCAATGCCGTCAGCGCTTCTTTTACAGTCGCCGACTGCAGCTCCAAAAGGCATCCGGCAAAATTAATCCCCAAAGACAGTATGAGCAGCAAAAGCACCTGCTGCTGTCTGGCCGGTTTATGGCTTATCACATAAGATGCTTCCAGCACCAGTATGATGATGCCGATATACTGAATAAAAATAAAACATGCATGCATAAATTATCCTCCCGCTTCCCTGCCGTGCACTGACTGCCGCCAGCTTTTTTCAGGCTTCCTGCTGCAGCATCTTTTCAAACTCGCCGACAGGCACAGGCTTTGCAAAATAATATCCCTGAATCATATCACAGCCCTGTGCAGCCAGAAATTCCACCTGCTCTTTTTTCTCGATTCCCTCTGCCACGATTTTCATATTCAGCTTCTTAGCCAGGCGGATTGTTTCCGTCACCACAATCTCTCCCCGCCCGTTCGTATCCCCGCCCCGGAAAAAGTCCGTATCCAGCTTCAATACGTCAATCGGAAGATCCTTTAAAGAATTCAAAGACGAATATCCCGTCCCGAAATCATCCATCGCAATACAAAAGCCATACATTTTTAATTCCTTTAAAATCTGCTGCAGAATATTTTTATCGCCGAAAAAAGCACTCTCCGTCAGTTCCAGCTCAATCAAATCGTGGTCTGCCCCGTAGCTGTCCGCAAGGCGGCAGATATGCTGCGCTAAATCCGTCCTTGTAAAATTAGCCCTGGAAACATTCACAGAAACAGGCACCTGCTTTTTCCCCTGGATTTTCCATTCCGACTGCAGCTTAGCCACAGCAGAAATCATATAATCATCCAGCTTTGTAATAAATCCGTTCTCCTCAAAAATCGGGATAAAGCGGTTCGGGCTTATCATGCCCTCCTTTGGCGATATCCAGCGCACCAGCGCCTCCGCGCCCGCAATCTTTTCTGTCACCGGGTCATATTTCGCCTGCAGATACAGCTGAAACTCCCGGTTAAAAAGCGCGTCGTCCATCTGCTCTTCCACCTTCAGCTTCCACAGCTGCTGCTCTAAAATCTGCTGGTCAAAGAATTTAATATGTTCCCCTTTCCTCTCACCGACCGTCCCGCTGGCCGCTTCGGCATAGTGATACATCTGATCAATATCCAGCTGCCTGCGCCTTCGCACCTCATGCCGGATTTTGCCCGTGCGTGCCTCAATCAGATACAGCCCCGCGCAAAAAGCGATTCCCTTATCATTCTGCATCCCTGTCAGCTCCGCCAAAAGCTTTTTCAGCCGTTTTTCAAGCAGTTTTATGCCGTCATAGCGCAGCAGAATTCCAAAATCCGCCTTTTCAGACCGGGCAAAAGTCTCCCCGCATTCCATATTTACCCTCAGATAACTGCTGATTTTTTCAAGCAGCGCTTCCCCCTGCCTGCTCCCATGGCATGCGCAGTAATCCCCGTAACGGTACATGTGAAGATTCATCATAGCATATGTACTGGAAGCATTGCGAAACCGGCCCAGAATCTTTTTGCACCTCTGCTGAAAATAAGTCCAGTTATTATCTCCTGTAGCCGCATCCAGATACAGCAGATTCACCATGCGCTTCTGCATTCCAATCGAAGATACTACATTGGCAAACAAAAGAATACTCGGCACCGTCAAAAGCACCGCTTCTGCCACAAGCGCCACCGACATAAAATAAATATGCTTTTGAATCAGAACCACATCGCTCCTGTAATACAGATGAATCCCTTTCGCCCCCACAGGAATTTCTGCCCAGTAATACCCTTTGAATATCACATTGTTCAGCCATTTTCTGTCCTTATCATAGCTTTTCGGCAGCGTCTCCATGCACCTTGCCAGAAATTCCCAGGAAGACATCGCAAAAGCGTCCGAAGAATCCGCCCTCGTGATATCCAGATTCAGCGCGGACAGATATTCCTCAAAAAGCGTCACCTTCTCCATCTGCTTAAAATCCGGCACCGTTTCTCCTGTCTGCCTCAGTATCCGCCCGCTGTCATCCGTAATGCAAAGCTCATTACCCCTGCCCAGATACCGCTCCAGAAAAGCCGCCGCCTCCAGAATGCTTTCCCCTTCCTTCTCCATGCGGGATGTTAAAAAATCCCCTGCTTTCTGCGCATCATCTTCTATCGCAGCTATCTGGGAATCTAACAGATATTCTTTAAAAATACCGGCAAACATGACCGGCATGGCCGCACAGCTTATAATGAAAAATAAAAACAACGCAATCGAAGGCCAGATGCTTTTTTTATATAATCTTTTTATTTTTTGTTTTTTGCACTTTTTCATCCTAATCTCCTTCCAGGGAGGCGTGTTCTGCAAAAACGGTTATTCTTCTTTGCATGATTATAGCATACCCTTTGCAAAAAACAATACGGGAAACGAAAAAATGCGGCCTGTGCTGAAAACACAGACCTTTTTAAACTGTTATGAAAAGCTGCCTGAAACAGACATTTATATAATAGATATGTATAATAGAAAATTACTGCCGGTATTCATTTGTCACCAGAAAAATCCGTCTGCATTTCGCAGACAGTTTCATCAAAGCTATATAGAGTGTATATACCGCCACCCCGCATACAAATACCGCCAATGCCCAGACAAAGATTTTGCAAAGAAATTTATCCGGATGATAATACAAGAGTGTAATCCAGTCCTGTGTATCCCAGATACTGTAAAAAAATCCGTTATCGTGAATCAGATAGCACATAAAGGTTGCCTTCCCCATATAATTTAACAGTTTCATCTGAGGAATTCTGATTCGCCGGAAGATTTCAAACATACATACGCCAATGATAATGACTACAATACTATAATTCGAAAAACCCGGAATACTTTGAAGAAATTCACCTTCCGAATTGTTCCTGATATAGTTTTGTATGTTATTCTGCGTCTGGTTATAGGCTGATAAAATTACAAAAAAATATGTGACAGCTATTGCCAGAAACAGCACATACAGCCTTACCCGGCGCAGCAGCCCGTATCTGTTCAGCCCCCCCCCCCTAGCGCATACAGGAAAATTCCGTTCAGCAGCGTACGCAGACTCGGAATCAGGCCGTCTGCCAGAGCGCCTGTCCATCCGAGCTGGACAAAGGCAAAGAGGACAATTAAAAATGCAGTATAGTGCCTGTCATCGAGTTTTGCAAGAAAATCATTCAAGAAAAGAACCGCTGTCAGTATGACTGCAAAATAATATCCTGCAAACCATGACATGGAATTAAAAGCCTGAATATTAGCTAAATTCAAAAATGTGCCGCGTTTCATGCAAAAACAGGCTGTTGAAGCAATGGTTAAAACTGCCGCCGCAAATCCCAGCTGGCCTAATAGTTTTTTAGATATTTTAACAAGATTAATATGTTTCCCTTTCGGAACCATAAAATAACCGGAAATCAGGATGAAAATCACATTCCCGATAATGCCGAAGGTGTTCATCACATCCAGAATCAGGAGTTTTTTATAAAACAGCGGATGGTTAAATAAGCCGTTGTTCATTCTATGAATCGAGTTCATGTCTGTAAGCTGTACATTTACACAGTGGCATACGATGTGGTAGAGTATAATCATGAACATTGCCACGCAGCGTAAAAGCTCGATATTTGAGTTTCTTTCTGTCTTTTGGGGCATTGGAGGTTCCTTCTTTCCAGACCATTACGTCCTGTTGTTTTCTGAACGTATTTTACACCAGTTTCTGTTTTTTGACAATTCCTGATATTTTGTGTTCGAAGTCATACCTGCCCAGTACCTCTTTCGTATCCTGGAAAATCTGCAAATTTGATTTTACTGAATTAACATTTCCCCAGGTTTAAATCTGCAAGAACCATTTACCTGAAACTGAATCAGTCTGCCGTCAAATTCCGCCAGAACAAACCGGCCGCCATACACAGCCTTTATCGTGTTATGTGAACCTGACTGAAACAAACACTGTGCCATTTCATTTTTGATTTCAATAGCTGAAACTGCCTCCGTTCTTTCTTTATTGTTTCTTATAAAATACGCATACTGATTTTCAGACCCAAATGCCCTCACTTTTCGAAGAATCACCTGCACAGAATCATCCGGCATAATCCTCCTGTCTGTTTCTTTCCTGGTATAATAGACAGACTCCCAGCTGTGTTCCTGTACAGTACCTGTCCTGAAATTATTTTCATAGGCCTTTTGAAACACAATCCCCTCAGCCCGGAAACTCAGCTGATAAAGCAGATCCAGGTTTACATCATCCGTTACCGGGATTTCAAGCTGTTCAATAACTGCTCCTGTATCAATACCGTCATCCATATAATGACATGTAACCCCGTGTTTTCTTTCAAAAAGCAGTGCCCCATTAACCGGATTCCTGCCTTTCAGATCCGGGAGCATAGACGGATGAACATTCACAAACTTCTTCCCGCTGCCTGACAGTCTGCTTACGGGTATAATATATGGGCAGCCGTTTGATACAAAAATGTCAAAATCAATGCGCTCGAGCTCCTTTAAGAATATGCTCTTTTCCGGCAGCACTGCATAACTGATTTTCCGGCTTTCCAGTTCTTTTTCGAGAAAAGAATTCTTTACTGCATAAATTTTTATATTAGAAATGCCCGCTTTCAGCATTTCATTTAAAACATAAAAACGGTTTCCTGCAAATACAAATTTTCTGGTTTCTATAACAGCCATCTCCTTTCAGACTCATTCTAATCCATGCCATACTTAAGCAGGGCAGACACAGTTTCATACAGGTACTCCATTTCCTTGAAACCATACCTCTGGTCTATGGGAAGCGGCAGTATATTCTGTGCCATATCGTATGCCACGCTTCCTTTACGGCACCGCCGAAAGACATCCGGCCACAGAAGCGGAATGTAAATTCTTTTTTCTGCCAGAATTTTTCTGAAAATTTCCCCGTTCCTTATATACAGCGGGTACATAAATGCTCCGTCATAAGGAACCAGTTCCATTCTGTTTATATCCCTGAGTCTTTCATGCAGATATATAAAATTTGCTGTTCTTTTTTCTTTTACTCCTTCATAATCCACAGCACTGAGCAGATTCTTAGTCAGCCTGGACATCAGCATCAGCGGTTCATGCTCAAACCTTTCATTGTTTTCCCTGTATTCACCATAAAACTCCGGCGCTGATTTTTCATATCTTCCAAGAAGGAATTGCATATGCTTAAAGGAAACGCTTTCCTTTAATGTCTCTTTTAACGGAACCGCTGAATACAGAAATGCTCCGTCAGGAACCCCGAAGTATTTCCGGCAGCTGTATAATGTATGAGTCCCTTTTACAGGCATCTGAAAATATGCATGTGTATTGTCTACAATGAGATTTTCATATTTTTCCCTGATTTTTTCTATCTCCTGACTGCCTAGCTGTCCATAATAATTGATAACATAAACCCATTCCCCGTGTGCCTGTCTGCTGATAACAGGACGCAGCTGCCTGTTCACCGGATAAAAACGAATCTGCACACATTCTCTTCTGCATGCACTGATTACAGAATCGCATACAAATTCCGGCAGAAAAATCCGTTTTATTTTCATGCTCCGTATCAGATATGTCAGACAATGTCTGCCACAGTTAAGCGCCGCCGCATCCTCGTGAAACATTTTTCCATTATATGTATCTAATTCAATATAACCGCCAATTTCTCTCATAAACCGCTCCGTCATGAAAGCATGCGTATTTTCAGCCATTCTGAAGAATGCGCCATGATCCTGTCTAATTCGTCCCTGCTTTCAAATCTTAAAAACATATCTCCCAAAGACATGCCAGCCCCGGTAAACGGATGCACGGCATCCCCTTTCTCTGCTGACACATGCAGCGCTTTGACATACCTCTGCCTGACTTTTGCATCAATTTCCAGTTCTTTAAACAGGCCGCTCTGTCCGCCTGCCGCGTGAATCACCATTTCACACCAGTGTCCGTCCGGCTCATGTGAACAAAGCCGCAGAAGCGGCATTCCGGCACAGCTGCGCACCTCATTTTCAATCAGTTCCACGCCCATAGACAGCTGTTCTATCTCTGCTATTCTGCATCCTCCGCCCCTCGGCGATACTTCCATTAAATATGGAATGCCCCGGACATCTATGCAGGTTTCTATATTATAGATTCCGTCAGACAGATGCAGCAGTTTCGTCAGCCGCTGTATTTCCCGGCTCAGATACTGCTGATACTCCCTCTCCATTGTCGCAGGCCAGATAATCATAGACGGCACATAACCATTTTCTGCATCAGTGTCAAACATCTGGTCTGAAAATGTTATAAACTGCATCTTTCCTTCTGCACAGAATACATCCGCGCTGGAATGATATCCCTGGAACTCCAAAAAATCTTCTATAATATATGAACCGCTGGCAGAATACGGGAGTGCTCTTTCTATGGCTTCTTTTAAGCCTGACGGCTCTGTTACCTTTGATACCCCTTTACTTCCTGCAGAATCCGAAGGTTTTACAATAACCGGCCAGTTAAAATAATCCAAATCCCTGTACGGCACGTCTGCTCCATAATATTTTCCGGCATTCGGCGTATTGAAATGATTTTCTTTTAAAAACTGGCGGAAAAGGCCTTTATCCTGCAAAATACACGCCGATTCATAAGAACACTGAAACGGAAGTCCCATTTTTTCTGCCACGTATGCTGCTGTCACTACCCCGGGATCACAGGCAAAAGACATCACTCCGTCAATTTTTCTCCTTCTGGCTGCCTGCAGTACGGCATCCCTGTCTGCAACGCTGATATTTTCATATCCGTCAGAATATTGATGAGCTGTATTATCAGGCAGGTAATCACAGGTAATCACCTCGCAGCCAAGCTTATGTGCCATATTTATAACCGGAACCGCATACCCGGAACCGCCCAGTAAAAGTATCTTCTTACTCATAATGCCGCCTTCTCTGCAGACAAAATGAACGGAGGCAGAAAACAATTATATAAACTGCGGCTAATTCCCCCGCACAAAATTCATTAAGCAATCTATAGTTATTCAGCATATTTTGAATCTCCTTTACAGAATTAAACATCATAACATCTATCACTGACAGATTTTCATAAAAAATACTGCCCGGCTGCATAATTCCGACTTTCATGTTCCATCCCTCCCGGTAAAAATAAGCAGGCGTTTCCTACAGCTTAAAATAACATCACAAATCCGGTCCGTTTCTTCCAGACTCAGTCCGGCATACATAGGCAGAGTCAGTACCTGTCTGCTGATTCGCAGAGCTTCCGGTGTCTCTGACGGATCATATTTTCCATGAAATGCCGAAAATGCACTGGTCAGAGGATAAAAATATTTTCTGGCCAGAATACCGTTTTCTGCCAGAGTGGCAGACACTTCTGACCTGTCTGCGCCGAATATTTTTTCATCAATCAGAATAGGGAAATAAGAATAGTTAGACCTGACACCCTTTTGTATCACATTCAGTCTGATTCCTTTTATATCTGACAGTCTCTGACGGTATCTCTCCGCTGCCTTTTTGCGCTTTGCTATCTCTTCTTCCACATGGCGCAGATTGCAGATTCCCATTGCGGCACAAAATTCATTCATTTTAGCATTCGCTCCCACCGCACATACCTCTTCCGGCCCGTGTATTCCAAAATTTTTCAAATCACTTAAGCTGTCGCCAAGCCTTTTGTCTGCAAAACATGCCGCACCGCCTTCAATACTGTTAAATACCTTTGTAGCATGAAAGCTGAAAATAGAAACATCTCCAAATGAGCCGGCTCCTTTTTCATAATATGTTTCGCCAAATGCATGAGCAGCATCGTAAACTACCTTAAGGTCATGCCTGCGGGCAATCCGGGCAATTTCTTCTACATCACAGATATTTCCATAAACATGTACCGGAAGAATTGCACAGGTACGTTCTGTAACAAGTGTTTCCAGTTTTCCGGCATCCATCGTATAAGTCAGCGGATCTATATCGCAAAACACCGGCGTAAGCCCGTTGCGAACAGCAGCATGCGTCGTGGATGCGAACGTAAACGGAGTCGTAATCACCTCTCCTTTCAGATTCAGTGCCTGCAAAGCAAGCTCCAAAGCCATATGGCCGTTTGTAAAAAGTTCTAAATCAGAAACTCCCAGATACTTTATCAGCTGCTGCCGAAACTCATGATGCTTCGGTCCCATATTGGTCATCCAGCGGCTGTCCCATATCGGTGCAATCTCATTCACATATTCATCCAGATTTGGCATTGACGAACGTGTAACCAGTATTTTATCCATTGTACTTTCCTTAAAATTCACCTTTCTCTCACAATCTTTCCTCCCTCTACCCTGTAAATTTCATCACAGCCTTCTATTGTTGTCAGCCTGTGCGCAATAATAATCATCGTTTTTTTCCCATGCAGCCGGTTTACCGATTCCATAATGGCTGACTCTGTCTCATTATCCAGAGCTGAGGTTGCCTCATCAAAAATCAGAATATCAGGACTGCGGTATAATGCCCGCGCAATTCCTATCCGCTGTCTCTGTCCGCCGGAAAGCCTTACACCGCGTTCTCCCATCTGCGTGTCCAGCTTGTTAGGAAGCGCACGCACAAAATCTGCTAAAGATGCCTCTTCCAGAGCCTTCCAGACTTGTTCATCTGATATTTCCTGTTCCGGTATTCCAAAAGCTACATTTGCCCTGACCGTGTCATCCAGCATAAATATTGACTGCGGTATGTATCCTGTCTGAGCATGCCAGCCTCTGATATCTTCAAAAATATCCTTTCCATCCGCAAGCACGGTCCCTGACTGAGGCTTTAACAGACCCAGCATGATATCCGCAGCGGTTGTTTTTCCAGCCCCTGAAGGACCGGCAATACCGACAGACGTTCCACGCCTGATTATCATATCCGCACAATTCAATACCGGCGACTCTGATTTCGGATACTGATATGTAACATGGCTGAATTCAATTGATTTTTCAAATTTATCAAAACCGCTGCATACCGCACTGTTTATTTCGCCAGCCTGTGCAGTAATATCTTCCAGATTCTCAGCCAGCTTGTCCAGCATAGGTTCTGTATAGGCAATTGCAGCAAGTGCACCAGATATCCTGTTCACAGAAGGCAGCAGACGAATCGCTGCTAATGCCACTGCAGACAGCATCGGAATAATGCTTTCAGGTTCTCTGCCATGATAGATGAAGGCGGCTATCGCCAGGAACATTGTTCCAATACTTGCAGCTTCAATAAAAAATCTTGGCATTAGATTTAATATCTGGCTAATGCGGAGTGATTTTATATAAATATTTCCATTCACATGATACTTTTCCTGAAAAAACTGCTCCGTTCCCATTACCTTTACTTCTTTAATTCCCTGTATCGACTGCATCAGCCACTTATTCATCCCCGCATAAGAATCCTGGGCTGCAATACCGGATTTCATCAGCACCGGCTTTATGGTCATATCAATAACAAATACCATAACTAACAGCACTGCAGCTATGAGCAGTGTTTCTGCCGGAGCAATCACGAATATTGCAGCAGTCAGCATTCCCGAAACAACAAGTTCTGTAAACAGATTTAAAACCGTTACAAGCAGCGAAAACGTACTGGATGTATCATTATGAATAATCCGCATAATTTCACCGGAATTTATTTTCAAAAAATATTCATACGGTCTGCTGATATAAGAAGCAAGCAGTTTCTTTTGCACAGCAAGCATATTTCCATACACAAACTGATACTGTATGTGATATTCCAACAGCAAATATATATTTTTAAGAATATATACCGCCGCTAAAGCAATTGCCGCAGCAAGCAAAAATTCTCTGGATGACTGCAGATTCAAAAAACTGCATACCAGCTTTACATACTTTTGATTCATCGTTTCTGGTGCATTCATCACGGCATTCATAAAAGGCAGCATAAGTGAAACGGAACATGTTTCCAGCAGACCGCCGATTACCATTAACACAGCCAGTTCCAGTATTCTTTTTTTCTGATGTGCAGATAGTATCTGTCCAAATTTTCGAACCACACGGATCACTGACATACTCTAATTTCCTTTCAAATGTTCCAATAATTTTGCAATTTGCGGAAAATAAGCCCTGATAAACAAAATTAAAACAGATCTTTTACGATATCTCTTCCAGACATCCTGATAATTCCATAAAATTTCCTTATATCTGCCTTCTGCTGACAGAATATTTGTTTCGCCTCTTCGCTTGACCGCTAGATATAATCCGAATATTTTCTGTCAGTTAAATCATCATAAAAATCCAGCATACGGTTAACATCTTTCACAAATGCCTTCTTTATTTCAGCCTGATTCATGGTGCTTCTCATTCTAGACCAGGAACCGGCTGCCATTTCCCTGTATACTGACATAACATCCTTCATGTAATAAATACCCCCGCCCGAATGCAGCAGCCAGAGCGCTAACGGATAATCGCCCATCTCTTTTACATTCAGCTGTCTGGGCCTTTTTCCATATTTATTTCTATACATAAGGCTCGAAGTCTGATAACGATTCTGATCCCATAAAATAATATCTTCTGCTGTCAGTGTATAACTGTGTTTTACCGGATGATAGATTCTCTCCCTTCCATTCATACAGTTCACTATTTTTGTACTGCATGCACAGGCAGCATATTTCTTATGTTTATCCAGAAAATCAGCCTGTTTTTGCAGTTTGTTATCATCTATCCAGTAATCATCTCCTTCACACAGAGCAATATACTGCCCTTTTGCTGAAACAGCAGTATCTTCAAAAAAGTTTCTGTTTTTGGAATACTGATTTTCTTTCTCATAGACAGGTTTTATTCTGTCTGGAAACCTGTTTTCGTAATCCTTTATTATTTCAGCGGTTCCATCTGTAGAACCATCGTCATGCACAATGATTTCATATGGAAAATCCGTTTTCTGACTGATAAAACTATCCAGTGCATCTTTAATATATGTTTTTTGATTATAAGCAAAACAAAGAACACTCACCTTGATACTGTCACCCATCATGCTCTTATTTTCCATCGTTATCCCATCCTCCCAAATGCCGCTTTACCATGCACACAAAACTGCAGTTCATCAAATATTTACACTTACTTCTCTTCTTAAAATAAATCTGTTATAATCCCGTTTCAGCATAAGAAGCGCCGACGCTTTCCTGTTTCTGAGATGCCTCGTATATTTTATAAACTGACGCAGGGAAATCATGCGTTTTTGCAGTGCGATTCTTAAAGCACGAATATATTTAATTTCTGCTGCCTTCACTGCTCTTTCATTATTTATCTTATATGCATAATTTAATATAACGGCACAAAAGCGTACAGCATGCAGTTCATCTTCTGTATTAAAAGCACTGTAAGAACTTCCTTCGTCTGTTATATGGCGATATGCACTCATAACCTCCTGGATACAGAAGATTTTTCCATTGCAAAGCAGTGAAAATGCCATTTTCCTGTCGCCAGGAGACAGCTTAAAACGGGCCAGACGCGAGTCATAATCAGGATTGCGGAAAATATTTCGAAACATCACAGACGCAGTCTGCCCTGGAAATATGTCACTGGCATAGTGTCCAAATGTATACTCATGCTCTTTGCATTCCGGATAGGATTCCTCTACCGGAGCTGAGTTTTTATCAACTACTACGCAGTTATGAGCAACAGCCGCATACTCCGGATGTCTTTCCAAAAATGAAATCTGCTTTTCAATTTTTCTCTTGTCTGTCCAAAAATCATCTCCTTCCAGAATAATCAGATACTTTCCTTTTCCTCTCATCAATAAGTCTGTTATATTATCAATGCGCTCTTTAAATAAATTTTTTTCCCGATACAAAACACGGATTTTGCCGGGATGTTCCATCTCGTACTTTTTTAGAATTTCCCTCGAACTGTCCTCTGACTTGTCCTCGCCAGCCAGCACTTCATATTCATATTTTGTTTCCTGCATCAGAATGCTGTCCAAGGCTTCTTCTATATAATCTTCATGATTGTATACCGGAACAAGAATGCTTAGTATGACCTCATTCTCCATATAGGGTCTGTCTCCTTCCTGTATTCTTAAACACTTACAGGCACTGTGCATATAATACCGTTTCCCATTCATTTGAAGAATAATGCCGTATCCAGAATCTGTACTCAGGTACAAGAGAAAGCAGGTATTCCGGTATCTCACAAATGTCTTCCGGTTTATGATAAATACAGATTGCAAGACGCGGCTTATTTTTCAAAATTGTTTTTCTGGCACCCTTTAAAGCCTTTAACTCTGCTCCTTCAATGTCCATCTTTATAAAAGTAACTTTATCATCCCCCACTTCATTATCAATCGTTGTAAGTTCAATCTGCACATCGCCTTCTTCACAAACTGAGCTTCCCGCTTTCCACTGGGCGTTTTTTACCCACATAGATGTCTGTTTCTCCCATGTTCCCTTTTCCACAAGCTGTACGATATCGTTCCATCCGTTTTCTTCAAAATACGCTCTGCACTTTTTACAGTTTTCCGGATCTGATTCAAATGCATAGATTTTCTTTATTTTTCCTCCTCCCCATTTCAGGATTTCACCTTCTGTCTTTCCGTCAAAGCTTCCCGCATCTGCCACAATTTCATTTTCAGCCGGCTCAAACATATCAAAATACTGCCACCCGGCTGCTGCTGTGAGAATATTGTAGTGCGGAATAACGAGTGCGTTCCAGTCACCTTTCTTTCTCACTGCAAATACAAATTCATTCATGCTTTCTTTTCCCATTGCCGGAAACAGAATCTCATTGTCTTTCAATATATTTTCAGAACTGCTGGTGTATTCAGCTTCACTCATAAACCGGCATTTTTTGCGAAGACCGCTCATTTCAAGAACCTGTCTTGTATACTTAAAGATGATGTCTTTTTTATCTCTGTAAACAATCAAAATACCCCCCCCGCGTCAAATTCTTCTATACGGTATTTTCTGTGATTCCCCAGACTTTTTTCCGTTTTTGCAAAAACGCATGGATTTCCGGTTTTGTAATAACTTATTCTTGCCCGCAGCCACTTTACGGATGTTTCATCCTCATAATATGGAATCAGTTTTTCCGCACGTTTCGCATAACGATTCAATTTATGTCTGTTATAGCAGTTCCATGCCTCTCTTAAAAAACGATAAATTTTTTTAGCATTACTGTATAAATCCATTCCCGTCTTTTTCCTTTCTTTTTCCTTTCTTTTTTCAGGCACAGACTTAAGTACCCAGCATCTTATTCATATTTTCAAATACTTCCTGCGGGCTGACAGCTTTCAGACATTTGTAATCTGTCCCATATTCACAGCGAAAATAAGAACACGGCTTACACGGCATGTCTTTTGATATCAGACATATTGTGCAGTTTCCGCGCGGTGTACCCATAACAGGCAGATATGGTCCGTAAAGGACAATCACATCGATTCCCTGGGCTGCACATAAATGTCCGCAGCTGCTGTCATTGCAGATAACCATATCACACAGCCTTAAACTGTCTATATATTCCCGCAGACCTGTTTTTAATACCAGATAATTATTTTTCATTCCCCCGTATAAAACTATCTTATCGATACTGTCCGTACTACAGCCGTCGTCATACAAAACAAAAAAGACATCGTTCCTTCTTTCATTGCACAGCCTGACCAGTTTATGAAAATACGGCCATCGTTTCTGTGCTGTACTTGCACCACAGTGGATACCAATCACCCTGTACAAATCCAGATGATTTGCATGAATTATGCCGTTTTTGTGCTTTTCCCATGACTCCATTGGTTTAATACAGGGATAAATCAGTGTATGGTCAATTGTGCCTCCCAGCGTTTGGTACAGATACAGCATATTGTCTGTGATATGCCTGTCATCATTATAATGTGATGAAATGCTGTGCAGCCTGTAAAGATTGCCTATTCCAATACCTGCATAGGATTCTGCTCTGCATAATCTCATAAATACGGATGCAAAACACTCTCCAAACGGTTCTATTGCAATATCATACTTTATCCTGTTAATTTTTTTCCTGGCTGCCGCTATCTCTTTCCTGTGCCGAAACCATTCCTTTCCGCTTACAGGACCGGCACATGTTCCAAAATCAACAAACTCATCGTATAATTCCTGGCCATTTAAAAAATCCCGGAAATAAGCCGGCCCGCAAACCGTTACGCGGACTTTAAACTGTGCCTTAAGATGCATAAGAAACGGTATCGCCATCACACAGTCCCCGATACGCCGCGGATAAATAATCAGTATATTCTGGCCATCCTGAATACGGACTTTTTTCTTTTTACGGACAGGCATGAGTATACCTGCTATATAAACAATTCGTTTATGTCTTTTACGCAGTATTCGATTCATTTTATCTATCCCATAGCTTCCTCTGTTAATTCGCATATAATATGTATCATTGTGATATGGCTTTCCTGAATCCTGGCTGTAACATTGGAAGGCACAATCAAAGACTGGCTTACCATAGATTTGACTGCTCCCCCATCCTTTCCAAGCAGCGCTATGGTTTTACAGTTCGTATGTCCGACAGCAGAAATCGCTTTTATGAGGTTACGGCTGTTTCCGCTTGTGCTGATTCCTATAAAAACATCTCCGTCTCTGACAAACGCCTTTGCCTGCCTTGCATAAGCTTCTTCATAACCATAGTCATTCGAAATCGCCGTCAGTGTCGCCGGGTCTGCACCCAGTACAACTGCCGGCCACGGTTCACGCTCTTTTTGGAACCTTCCTGTAATTTCTCCTGCAAAATGAAGGGAATCTGATTCAGAGCCTCCGTTCCCAGCCAGAACCAGTTTGCCTCCGTTTTTCAGACAGGCTGCAATCATATCCGCTGCTTTATGTATGCCCCTGATAAGCTCCCCGTCATCCATAATTCTTTTCTTCACTTCTATACTGTCCTGCAGTCTCTGCTGAATGATATCCATCCCATTCCTCCCTACGGCAGCAGCTGGGACGATTCGTCCTGTAACCTGCCTTTTTCTATTTTTGCTATCATCTGCGACGTGGATTTTCCATCCACATAAGGAATAATCTTTACGCACCCTCCTTTTTTTAATACAATATCTCTTCCAGCAACTTCATCAGGCGTGTAATCTCCGCCTTTTACCAGAATGTCCGGCTCACAGGCTGCAACCGCTCTATATGGCGTATCCTCCTCAAAAATCACAATATAATCAATAAAATCATAGCAGGAAAGCATTTCAGCCCTTTCTTCCTCCTGATTAACAGGCCGTCCGGCTCCCTTAAGCCTTTGTACAGATGCATCACTATTTAAACCGACAATAAAAATATCACCCATTTCCGATGCCTGTTTCAGATACCTTAAATGTCCGATATGAAGAATATCAAAACAGCCGTTTGTAAATACAATCTTTTTATCCTTATTTGCTTTTCGGTAATCCGAAAGCTCCTCTATACTGAGCAGTTTGCTATGCCCCCGTCTTTCAGATTTTCTGCTCAAAAAGTTTTCAACTTCACCGATTTGTACAGAAGAAGTCCCCGCTTTCGAAACCTGAATTCCCGCAGCAATATTCGCAGCTTCCATAGAATGCAGGATACTCATATCAGACGCAAGACACATTGCCATATATGCAATAACCGTATCCCCGGCTCCCGTTACGTCGTAAACTTCACGAGCCGTTGTTCCCAGTTTTCGATACACTCCATTCCCGTCTGTAAGAATCATACCCTGTGCGCCGCATGTAGCAAGAACATAACTGCTTTCACATCTCTTACACAAAGATACAGCTGCCGCTTTTATTTCATCCTCCGTTCTTACCGGCATCTTTGTAAGCCGTGCCAGTTCTCCCCGGTTTGGTTTAATCAGAAATGCCCCAAAATATTTACTGCTTCTTGAATCTTTCACATCAGCAAGTGTTTTTACCCCTTTTTTTCTGCAAATATCGAACAGTTTTCGGGATAAGTCATGCGACAGCACTCCCTTCTTATAATCTGAAACAACCACAATATCAAATTCAGATACATGTTTTTTGGCTGTTTCCAGCAGCCTGTCCTGGATGGCCGATTCCATATCAGCAGTTTCTTCTGTATCAATCCGGAGAACCTGCTGATTATTTCCGGCTAAAAGCCTTGTCTTGACAGATGTGGGCCTTTTTGCGCTAATCAGATAATTCACAGCAATATGGCTTTCCTGCAAAAGTGCCTTCAAAACGGCTCCGTTTTCATCTTCGCCGATAACTGACAAAACATTTACATTCTGTCCATTCACCGCCAGATTCAGGGCAACATTTGCCGCGCCGCCCAGCCTGTACTTTATTTCTTTTTTCAAAAAAACAGGAACCGGGGCTTCCGGAGAAATTCTTTCGACTGTTCCCAGATAATACTGATCCAGCATAATATCTCCGACAACCAGTATTTTCTTTTCCTGTACTGCTCCCATCAAACTCATATTCTCATTTCCCCTGCTGATTATGACAGTTTACTGTTTCTGATTTTGCTGCCTTCGCATTTGTGCTAATAATATTTTTGCAGACTCTGTATTATACCGTATCCCAGATTCTATCCTTTCTTTTATACTTTTACTGCCAGCCTTAAAAGACGCACCCTGTTCATGCCAGACCTGTAATCTGGGTGAATATAATATTTTCCATCCGTTCTGCCTGCATCTTAAATATAGTAAATCCTCTTCACAGTAAAACCTGGTTTCCGGCCAGAAAAGATGCTCCTCACTTTTGAGAAACGTTTTGGAAAATACAAGACATCCTCCCTGAAGCACTCTGTCATCTGCATACTGCATAGAAAGCTCCTTCTGCTTTCTGACATCCGGCCTTTTGTTCCTGATAAATTTCACATAAACCGGATATGCTGCTGACTGCTGAAACCGATACATCATTTTACGGCGCAGATTTCTCTTTGTTTTTAAGTTTTCTAACTGCACAAGCCACTCTCTGATTTCTTCTTCTGATTTCGGTTTATATTTTGGATTCAGATGAGAACCGCTGCGGGTATCTATCATATCCATACCCATAATTACAAATCTGTATTTTCGATATTCTCCTTCGATAAGCCTGATAAAATCTTTCTGTCCAAATACGATATCATTGTTTGCCACAACAAGAAAATCCAGACCGTGACAGTGCTTTCTTACATACTGATAACCAATATTATTACCGCGTGAAAATCCATATCCCTGATCCAGTACAAGAATATCAATCATTTGATTATCTTTATATTTATCCTGCAGCTGCTCTGCAGATTCATTACAGGAGCCGTTATCTACAATGATAATTTTTGCCTGATTTCCTTCCTTTAGGGAGAGAATCGAAGCTATACACCTGTCTGTTATTTTGAAATCTTTATAATGTAAAATCAGAAAACCAGTCTTCCTATTTTCCATAACCATCATCTCCCGGCAAATTCTTTTATAAGGTATCCGTAATTTGTAAGTCTTCCATCTGGCGTTTTCTCATGCAGACTGCCTTTATACGACAGTTTATTTATCACATTATCTCCATTCATTTGAAAAAGATTTTGATCATATACTTCATTCATTTTTTTCTGCATTTCCAGTAAACTGCAATTGCTTATTTCTGCCGAATCAATCTCAGAACGAATTGCCCTTACTTCATCATATCCCAGAGAAAGAATACAGTCTGTCAGCAGATAGTACATGCAGTATTCTTCATTTAAAAAAATCTGATAAAGCATATCTGAAACAAAACCCATAACACAGTCTCCTGCATTACTTGCAAAATACCCGTTATGCCATTTTCCACGGGACACATGCCAGCTGCTGAACTTTCCATGATGCACTGTAAAAAATGATTTATTTTTAATCAGAACATCAATACTGTCATTCATCCAGGTAGTGATATCAAGCCATATACCCCCATATTGATACAAAAGAGACGTTCGAATCCAGTCTGTAAAAACTGCAACCGGATATTTTCCGTTTTCTGCTTTTTCTATAAATAAATCAGGAATTTCCATATGATTATATATGCTGTTTTTATCAATAAATCTTACCGGATGGCTGCCGCTGCAAGCCTGTATTGACTTTATGCATGCTTTAGCCAGCAAAGGCGCATCTTCTATTCCCTGCCACCAGCATATCCAGATCGGGGCATTTTCAGAAATAACATCCTTGTTTTTCTCAGCCGAATCATATACATTCAAAAACTCCCCATAAACTCTTTTTAAATATCTTTTTACCATTTTTGTTCTCCAGGGCATAACTGCCCGTTCAAAACTTTTAAAACAGCTAAAAGATATTTTATCGATTACTGAAATACAAAAATATCTGATTCCATATTTTCTCATAAAATATATTTCTTTTCCCACTGCATGCCTCCGTCATTTTCAGATTTAAACGGTTCCGGCTGATTTGCGAACATATAAGACATATAGGAATAAATGATAATCCAGCCCATCATCCTTGATTCGTCGGTAAGAATAAACGTAAACGCAGTAAAAAATGCAAACACTGTAAAACCTTTGAAAGCTGCTATCTCAGCAGAATCCTTCTTTCTTACTGATACCCGGATCACCCGAATGACTGCCTTTAATTCCGGTATAAAAAACAGAAAGAACCCGAATATCCCAATATTCGCCAAAAGCCCTGTAAATCCCGCATCACAATAGGAAACCGGCCAGTGCAGCCGAAATCCTGCCCCAAGCAGCGGATGTTCTTTAAAATAATTCCAGCATTCTAAAACAGCCGCGATATGCGCATTATTAGAGGACGCAAATTCACCGCCGGAAATACTAAATAATGCATGCACATATCCTGCAAAAAAAGCATATGCTGCCACACCTGTTCCAGCTGCCGTCAGTAACCAGTTACGCAGAATCTTATTACGTCTGTCCGCCCGGCCTGTTAAAATCATGACTGCTGCAGCTGCAAAAAAAGCAAGAAATCCAGATCTGTTTTTTGAAATAAAAACTCCAAAATGTATGCCCAAAGCTAAAAAGATAACGTGAAACACACTGTTTTTTGTCCGCTTATTCAATAAATCGCTCAATGCTTTTATCATAGGAAGATAAACCAGCGGAACAACAATCAGAATTCCCAGCCTGCCGCCTCTCCAGCTGGTTGCACTGTTCAAAACATTGATTCCAAAATAATGCAGTATAAAATCAGAAATCTCCCCGATTAAAATCTGTACAAATGCAATCATCTGAAATCCGTTCCAGAACATTCTGTTTAATTTTTCATTTTCAAATATATACACAAGCGGAATCAGAGCGATAAAATAAGTAAAGCGTCCTGAATCAGCCAGATATTCATATATGGAAACTCCTGTGCTAAAAAGAGCAAAATAATAAAACTGAACAAAAAAAGCAAATATCAAAATAGAAATCATATATCTGACAGCGGATTTATATTTATGAAATACCATTCTGTTCGCCTGATTATTTCTCAGACAGAGAACTGCTGCAGACAAAACAGCTGTTATCATTACTAATTTTTTATAAATGCCGTCAGCAGTCCATAATCCCCAGAAATGAAATTCTCCTAAAACTGCTGTCAGAATCAGGCAGACAATTAATTCATTTATGCTTACTGTCGTTTTCATGAATCCCTCTGTTTTCTATCTGGCAGCCTCCATTTTACAAAATACCTGACAGCCAAAACCGCATGTGCCGCAAATGGTTTTAGCACAAATGGAAATGCCCATGGCATCAGGCCTAACTCATAAAATCCTTTTTTTCTGATTTTATATTCACCAATCCTGGCCCTGAATGTCCTTCGTTTTATATTTTCCCTGTCAAGCCTGTAGAGATACAGTGGATTACTGATATTTCTTCCTTTAAAGCCTTTTGCATATAAGCGCATAAACATATCATAATCCTGTCCTCTCTGGGTTTCCTCTGCATCCCTGTAACCGGAAACAGCCAGAATGCATTCCCTTGTAAATATTGATGAGGGATGAAAAAACGGAAGATTCCACAAGAAATCTTTTTTTGATGGATATTTTTTTCTCTTTTTCATAAGCTTAGTAGGCTTTTGGGGATTATCCTCAAATGCTTCCATGGCACTGCTTATAAAATCAGACGGTTCCTTTTCAAATGCCTTTACCAGACATGCTATTCTCTCCGGTCTGCTAATGTCATCAATGTCCTGAATCAAAAGCAGTTCTCCCCTGCTTGCGGCAATACACCTGTTTCTTGTTTCTGCAGCATACAGATGTTCTTTATTATACAGTATGGTAACTCTGTTATCTCTTTGTTCCCATTTCCTGAGTTTTTCCAGACTGTTATCACTTGAACAGTCATCACACACGATGATTTCAATATTCCTATATGTCTGTACAGTCAGCGATTCCATACAGGCATCCAGATAATTGCCGGCGTTATAACAGGCTATAATAACTGATACAAGATACTTTTCTTTTCTTCTCATAATTTTTCCATTATCTCAGCTGTATTTTACTTTCATGACTGCTTATCCATAACTACAAACCAGTGATAAGGATGAAGCGGAGGATGTTCCGTTTTTGTTACGCGGAAGAATTCACTGCAGACCATGATAATATCTTTTTTACTATGATTTCTAATTCCTGCTTCCCAATAATGCTGTCCATCAAATAAAAATTCTCTCTTCCAGAATCTTTGTATCACTATGTTCCAGTATTTATTATGTATTTTAGGAAGATCTATCCAAAAAGAAACTGATATTTTACTCACAGGCAGTGAAAGGACAAATCTTTTTTTGCAAATCCTGCTAATCTGCTTTATAATCCGCCTGAAATATTTATACTCAAGATGCTCAAGTACCTGACAGGCTAAAACACAGTCATATCTTCTATTGCCGATTAGCCTGCAAATATCTTTCACATCACCTGTAATATCAGGGTTCAGTTCCTCGTCACAGTCAAATGTATGCACCAGCACGTCACCATTCCTATACTTTTCTTCCATGATATGCTTTATCACACATGGAACAATACCGTCTCCTGCGCCTATTACTAAAAAACTCCTGCAGTCATTACTTACAGCTTCTTTAATCTGTATGTAATAGGAAATCCATCTTCGCAAATCAGCATAATCTGCGAAATGATATCCCTGGGACATTCCCCGCCCAGACTGTTTTCTATATTTTGTATCAGCCATATCTGACCTGTACCCCCTGTATTTTACTATTTCCTTTTCTTGAATACTGCTGCTTACAGCAAAACCGTTATCATATAGAAGCAAACACCTCTGCCATCTTTTTTTCCACTTCTTTTATTTCAAAATTCAAAACTCTGCTCATAGCATTTTGGGAATAAAAAATCCAGTTCTGTTTCTTTTTGATACTTTTCACAGCATGTACATAATCTTTTATCTTTCCATCCTTAGGAATCACATATCCGGTTACGCCGTTTTTGGAATAGTCCGTAATTCCTCCGGCATCAGACGTAATAAGCGGCAGACCTTCTGACATTGCTTCCAGTGCAGCCATGCCAAGACCTTCCCGCTTTGACGGCAGGATAAATGCATCAGCTGCATGGTAATATGTTATTATCTGTCTCTGAAATCCAGTCAGAATCACCCTGCCTTCCAGTCCTTCTTTTTGAATAAGCTTCTCATATTTCTTTTTATACTTACCCCGCCCGCAGACTATGCAGTATACTTTATCATCCTGTATTTCAGCCATCATTTCAATTATGATTTTATGATTCTTGTTTCTATTTAACTCACCTGCAGAAATCAGCACAAAAGCATCCAGCGGTATCTGGTATTGCTTTCTGATATTCCATCTGTCTAAAAGCGCTGCCAGTCTGCAATACCCCTCCCCGATGCTCTTTCCATAGATATCATTCATAAAACCATTTAGCCGGGATAAGTCAAATCTTCGGACACTCATGCTGGCAGCTGCCCCCATCTTTCTGCGCAGACTCCTGCTGCAGGCAAGCTTCTTGATCAGACAGGCGGCTTCCTTTTCATCCCCGCTGCATATAAAACCTGTTTTATGATGTTTAACAAGATCTGTATTTCCCCGGATATCAGAACATATAACAGGAAGTCCAGACGCCATCGCTTCCATCAGTGATGCAGGCAGACCTTCACGTTTCGATAAAAAAATGAAAATATCAGCACAGGCATAAATATCCGATATATCTGGCCGAAAACCCAGAAACCGGACATGGTTCCCTATGCCAAGATTTTCAGAAAGTTCCTTTAATCCATATTCCATGCTTCCTGTACCGCATACCATATACTGTATGTGCTCAAAAAAAGGTTCTTCCTTCAGCAAGGCCATCGCCCTGATAACAGCTGCATGATTCTTATTTTCATTCAGCTCCCCGACGGACAGTATCATCATGTCATCCGCGCGCATACCAAGCTGTGTACGTTTCGCCTGCGGTTTTGTCTTAATCATTCCGAACTTTGCCGTATCTACACCAACACCTGGAATATAAACCACTTTTTTAGCATGCAGTTTTCTTTGCGCTCTGCGATAATCCTGTCTGTTAATGGTAATCAGTATGTCTGTCATATAGCTAAGCAGCCATTCAGCCGGATAATAAAACAGCCAGTTTCTGACAGGTGCCCCGTCATAAAAATGAAATCCGTGCGCTGTATAAATGCACTTCACATGATTATGTTTCGCTGCAATTCTCCCGACGGCTCCTCCTATCGGACTATGCGCATGCACAAACGTATATCTGCTTCTGTTTTTATGGAATCGCTCATTTAACGGCTCTGCATTTCCTTTCATTACATCATCCAGCTGTCTGAACGCTCTGAAAGCCGCCTTAAAGTCAGCAGCGTTCCGCTCAAAATCTATCTGATAGCAGTCCGCATGCAGCTGTTTTAGTAAATCCAGCAGTTCTTTTATTTTTTCATCTGTACATGTACTTCCCTTATAAAAATTACATGCAACATCTGTTTCATAGCCCATCGAAATCAAAAGCCTGATATTCGGAATATTGAACTGGTCTATCATAGAAGCCACAGACGCAACTACCAAAACTTTCCCTTTGCTTTTTTTCTCCTTCCTGCCTTTCAGTCTGTTTTTTTCATATTTGTACATGATACTGCAGTCCTATACCTCCTTTCCTGTCTGTACAGCCTTTCTTCTCTTACAGGCAGTCTGGATTTTCCATTCATCATTTATAAATAACATTGCACCAATAACAGTCACTCCATTTTCCAAATAAAACCTCATGGCTTCATCAATCATCCGGCGTGTCGTTGTTCCTGTCCTGTACACTGCCAGGACTTTTCCCGTTCCTGTGAGTTCATCCCATACCGCTGCATTTTGCATAGCATTTTCAGCTATTAAAATCTCAATTCCGCATTTTTTGAGCTGTTCCATGATTTCTTCCAGACATTTCTTTTCCTGATCACTGAACAAAAAATCTGATACTGCGCAAAACTTTGTTATTTTCTGTTTTTTACATGCAAGTCTTATACGGTATAGAAGCTGCAGCTTTTCCTTCTCCAGAACACATTCCCGGCCGGAAGGCTTTCTTTTTCCACACCATCTTTCTTTTCTTTTGAAAGAAATACTTCCATATAACGGAAACAGATAGCGCTCTCTTAGTTCCGTATCACTTTTAACTGTATCCTGATACAGATACCATCCCATAAAAGCACAGCTGTATAGAAAAGCACCGGCAGCCAGTCCTAAAATCAGATATTTTATATTTAATCCAGCTCTTCCTTCTATTAAAACTGCATCCTCTTCCAGTTCTTCATTCCCAGCCTGTATTCCTGTTTCATTCTGATATACTGCCAGCTGCTCCTGGCTGAAAGCATCCGTGGCTGCGTTTAAATTTCCTTTATAAGCAGACAAAAGAGTTCTCTTATTTTGCTGCTGTTCCAGCAGCCCGAAATCTGTATATTCACTCTCTTCAATACTTATCAGTGAAAGCCTGTGATTTCCCGTTTCATTCTTTATAGTGCTGTATTGCGCCCTTATCACATTCTGTATATCCTCTGCCAGCTGCTTTGTCATTTCCGCATCCCTGCCTGTCACTTCGACGCAAAAAAGCGCTTCTTCCTGCAAATTGCCTTCCTCTCTGCTGTTGACTGTAATCTGCCACGGAGAATTAAAGTTTTTCTGATAAGCGGTTATTAATTCTGCAAGAAAGTTTTTCTCCATGTCCCAGTTTTTGTAATAGGACTCTTTTAGTTTATCTGCCGCACCGCCATTTACCACAAAGTTTAAATAATTTTCTGTTATTTTCCAGATATTCTGCCTGCTGGCATTCTCAATGCTATAAAGAATCACTGCTTTATTTCTATGATAAGGGTCTGTCTGCATCAGCATTGAATGTTCCAAATACTCCTGAAGTTCTCTTGTATCTTTTTCTACTTCCAGCGCATATGCAATATCCTCCTGTTCTTTTTCTGTCAGCTCTTCAGACTTTGTCTCTTCTGATTTTGCTGCATTCGCTCTGTCCCTGATTATACCTAATCCGCTAAAAATCACGGCTGCTGCAATTGCACAGATAAAAATCTGTTTCCACTGCATGCAGAGCTTTCGTATCAAATCCGCCAAATCTATTTCAATATCTTCTGTCCTTTTCCAAGAATCCTGCCCATCCATTCCAGCATATTTCCTTTCATCCAGCCCTTTTCTTACTAAAAATTCATTTCTCACATTTCCACAAGCCTTGCTGCACCTGACAGTATCAGTAAATTTTAAAAGCACTCAGCAGAAAATCTGCCCTGCATCATTTCATTCAGGCCGCTCATTCAAATCCCTTCATTCAAGTCTCTTCATTCAAGCCTCATTCATAATCTCAGCCACCGACTTCATAATCTTCACATACATCGCATAGCTGTCTGCTTTCACCCCGTCCGCATCACGCCCCGCTTTCTCATCTTCCCGCTTCTTTCCGCCTCTGTCTTTTTCCTTTTTTCCATCCGGCAGATTCCACATAGCAAGCACCGCATCCGACGGATTCGCCACGCCCCAGAGCAGCTCGTCCGCCCCGGCATCTAACGCCGTGCAGATATTTGCAAATGTTTCCATGCTCATAATCCGCGTCCCGCGCTCGATATGTCCTAAAAATGACATGCTGATGCCGCACCGCTTTGCCAGCTCATCCTGGGACCAGCCTTTTGCTTTCCTGACCTGGCGGATTCTCATTCCCATTTTTCCGTAATCCAGTTCCCGCATACTCTCCTCCTGTTTACTCCCTGACCCGTACAGCAGCAGACTGCCTTCCAGTCACATTCGCTGTCTGCAGACCGAAAGTCTTATCTAAACCAGATTCATTTTAATCTCTGTTTGAATCACATTTGTTTTGCATAACATTTTATAGTAAATTGTTATGCTTTTATCCCTGTCCGAAAACTGGAAATCCCTTTATTTATGCATGTTTTGGGAAATACAAATGAAAAATGTGCAGCCCCGCTTTCCCTGCAGACTGCACACATAAATTCTTTTTCATATATTTGAAATTTCATGCGAATTTAAAGATTTTTATGAAATATAGACAAAAAACGACACTAAAAAGATAGAAAAAAAGAATAAAACTGGAAATATAAACAATTTTTTCTTTAGGCTTGCAAAAATATAAAAGTTGATATAGAATACTTAAAGACAACATTTTACTATAAAATGTTGTCTTTAAGTATTAAAACTTCGGTTTACTAATTTTTGATTCTATGCTATACAGCTTATACTTCCATAACCAAATTACAATATATAGTTCTGATTTTCACAAAAATATGTTAGAATCTTAAAAGTTGTAATTTTGTTTCAATTTCTCTGCTTCCTTTTTCTTTCCCTGCTTTTGATATAAATTCAGCAGTGCATCAAAATCGGCCTGGGTTACCGGATGTTTTTTCCCCAGCACCTTTGCTCTTATGGCAAGCGCTTTATCAAACAAAGCTTCTGCCTCGGCATAATCTCCCCAATTCCTGTACAGATACGCCAGATTACTATAGCAGCGTGCTGTATCAGGATGATTTCTTCCAAACGCCTTTTTATAAATATCGATTGCTTTTCGATACAATTCTTCTGCTTCCTGATAATTTTTCTGAAGTTCATTTAAATGCGCAAGATTATTATAAATAGCTGCCAGATCAGGATGTTTTTCTCCCAGCACTCTTTTTTTTATATTTAACGCTTTCTGATACAGCTTCTTCGCATCTTCCCTCTTTCCCTGAGCCATATATAAAACAGCAAGACTATGATAACTGTCTGCCACCCTTGCATGCCCGTCACCCAGTATCCGTTCTTCTATCAGCAGTGTCTTTTGCAGCAGTTTTTCTGCTTCCTGAAATCTCCCCTGCAAATCATATAAATTCGCCAGATTACGGTAAGCAGCCGCTGTATCCAGATGGTTTTGACCCAGAATCCTTTCCCTGACAGCAATCGCTTTTTGAAAGAATGCTTCCGCCTTCCGATACTCTCCCCGGGCTTCATAGGTACATGCTAAATTATTATAGCAGTCTGCTGTATTTAAATGATTTTCACTCAGAGTCTTCCGATTAACTGCCAGAGCTTTTTGGTACATTTCCTCTGCCTTTTGATATCTGCCCTGTACATGATAAAAATTACCAAGTCCTTTATAACATTCTGCCGTATCCGGATGATTTTCTCCCTGTACCCTTTTTTGAATATCCAAAGCCTTCCGATACAGTTTTTCCGCTTTATCATACTTTCCCTGTATCCGGTATATTACAGCAAGATGATAATAATTATCCGCCGTCACAGGATGCTCTTTCCCGTTAACTTTTTCCCGGACATCCAGTGCTTTTTGAAAAAATCCTTCTGCTTCACGGTATCTCCCCAGTTCCTGACAGGTCTGTGCCAGCTTACCATGTATTTCTGCCAGCTCAGGGTGCTGCGGCCCTAGTATTTTCTCCCGTATTTTCCCTGCTTTTAGCAGCAGCCTCTCACTCTCATGAAACTGCATCCTCCCGTACGCATCTTCAGCCCGTTCCTCCAGTTTATAAGATTCCTCCAGTTTCAGACGGGCCTCCTGTTCCAGACATGACCCCTGTTCCAGACGGGCCTCTCGTTCCAGACATGCCTCCTGTTCTGGTTCTTCGGTCTGTTCCGGTTCTTCGGTCTGTCCTGGTTCTTCGGTCTGCCCTGTACCATCCTGCGGCTCCCGTTTCCTGTCTTCCAGCACTTCATCATTTTGAAACAAAATCCGGATTTTGATAAAGGAATAAAAATCATACGCCCCGGATGCCAGCATATCATCCCCATAAGGCGTAGTCATAAAAATCATATTCTTTTCCAGCCCCGCTATCATGTCCCTGCTGAAATTCAGCCGCTTCAAGTCTTCATCCGTCTGTATGGCAAACTGAAAATTTGCTACAAAAAAAGTCTGAATCTGAGGCAGGGAGGCTGTCCATAACTCCAGTTCACGGAAGGAATAAGCTCCCGGATGAAATTTATAGTCATATATCCCCGCATTTCCTTTCCGGTAAACTTCCATAATTTCCTTTTGCACGGTTTCATCAGCTACCGCTAAATACAGGCCCTGTTCTGATTTATTGATAATCCATCCTAATGTCTGATACCCGTCCTGATGATACCCGCTCATACTAATCCGGCTCCCGTCAGAAATTCCGCCACCAGCGGATGCACATTATGCCACCGCTTTCCGTTGTACTCTAATACGACGGAAGCCTGCAGCATTTTCAGCAGTGTCTGTTTATCTTCTATCATTTCTTTGTTTCCGCGGAAAATATGGATTAAAAAATCATAATCCTTTCTCTCAATCCGCCTTGTTAAGGAAGTCTTCAATTCTTCTAATGCCCGCTTCGCATCCTCCATAGATACGGAATTGCTTTCTCTGCGTTCTGCACGCTTTGCAGCCGCATTCACCGCACAAAATAAATCTCTTAAGGAGCCTCCGGTATACTGAATCAGCCTTTCCAGTACATCTGCTTCAAACAGCTGCAAATCTGCCCGTTTTTTTACAATTTCCTTAATTACACGGATACCGTCCGCAAACGGCTGCCCGTCGATTGTTTCGATTTTAATCATCGGCAGCGTCTTTGTAATAAAATAACCTTCCATGGCTGAAAATCTTGCGTCGTAAGAAAGCCCTATCGGAAACGTATAAATAACCGGAAAAGGCATGCCCGAAAGAACCGCCGCATAATTATAAAAAACTTTCCATGCATCTTCCGGGTTCAGTTTATCTAAATCTTCAAAAATCAGAATCGGCTGCTTCCCCGTCTTCCAGCGTATTTCTCCCGATATCCGGACCAGCATGCCAATCCATTCACTGGAATGCTGGCTGATTTTTTTGCGGTATTCTTTTCTCGTTTCTTCGTTATATTTTAAATCTGTTTTTAATTTTACAAACAGTTTTAACAGATTTGCGAATATCCCAGGTGTATCTGCAGACATTCCCGCTTCCATGGACAGAGCCTTCAGCTCCTTTGATTCGACTGTCTGTGTACCTTCGCACCAGAAATCTGCAATATCCGTTATCACCGTCTGATTCAGCTCACACCCCGCCTGTTTTGCTGTTTCCAGCAGTGCTTCTCCCATCAGGATAAACAAATCGGAATACACAATATTAAATAAATCCAGGTCTTTGCTGCAGGAAACCGTCTTTACCTGATATCCGTCAGCCAGAAACTTTTCACTCAGCCGGTTCAGCTCTGTACTCTTTCCGCATCCCCTGTGGCCCAGCAGCAGAAACGCGCAGCCCTCCTCCGCTTCCCTGCACATATCATAAATATCTTCCATCGGAGAACTGTATTTATCTCCCACACGGTACTCCATCGTATCGCTGCAGTAAAATTCCTGCATCTGTTCTATTTTCAAAGGCGCCGGCGAGAATGCATTCATCATTTCGGATACCCGGTCCGCATATTTCATAAATCATTCCTCCTGTCGGGATTACTCTTTTCACTATTCTGCTCTTTCTGCATCTTTTCCTGGCCCCTCTCCGGGTCTTTCTGCATCATTTTATCCAGCTGGTCCTGCACAATCCGAAAATGCTTGTCAAACGCCTTCATCGCCGCCTGCAAATCTTTTTCCATCAGCGCATTGTATATCGCCCAGTGAGAACGCCGCAGCAGTTCCGCACGCATCCGGTTCATCAGTATTTTTGTACGGAAATTTTCAATAAACTGATCCATCAGGCTGTAAAGCATGGAATTATACAAAATCAGCATCCGGTTATGAGAAGCGCTTACCAGCATGTGATGAAATTCCACGTCCAGCTTTGCACTCTCCTTTGAGCTCATCGGCTGGTCCATTTTCAGCAGAATCTGACGCATTTTTTCCAGTTCCTCCGGGCATGCCTCCTCAATAGCCAGACGGACTGCCGCATATTCGTAGCCTATGCGGATATGAAAGATTTCCGAATAGTCAATTTCCATCAGCGCCATAACCATATTTACAGATTTCAGCATATATTCCATCGGGTCGCACCGGACGTAATTGCCGCTCCCCTGCATACATTCAATCAGTCCTGTAATCTCCAGCATATGCATCACTTCCCGGATAGAATTGCGGCTGACACCGAGCTTTTCTGCAATCTCTCTTTCCGTCGGTATTTTATCGTTTAACTTTAACTGCCTGGACATAATCTGTTCGGAGAAATAGTCGAATACATATTCATAAGTTTTTTTTCCATTTAATTTCGAATTATCCATGTTTTTATCACTTTCTGCTGCCTGAAACAGCCGCAATATGCTGTAAGGGCTGTCTGTTATGCAATGACGCATATGTACAGCAGAAAAGCAGCTTCCGCTGGACAATATAGTTATTTTAGTACAATGCGGGAGGTTTTGCAAGAATTAATGGGGATAATTGCTGAAGGAGGGGATATGGATGGTTCTGCCAGAAATGCTTTTGCGGGAACTTTCTCCCTTGTCATCGCAGGTTTGCCGCAATTTCGAATGATGAAACAATTTCTCTCATAAATCACAATGTTTCTAACCTTTTATCCAAACCTGCATACAGCAAATGGAGCATGTCATCTCAAATTAGGCGATGCCTGAGCCCGGCTATCATGTTCTCCAATATTATATAACGGCGTTGTAACCAGCCACTGCATAGGAGCTTCTGTCAGTAAATTCTCTTTTTTTATCTGATGTCCCTCAATATATTCATGTAATTTCACTGCATAGTCATATATCTTTTGAATACGCTGCTGATCTGAATATTTCATGCAACAAACAGCCTCTCTTTCATAATTGTATGATAAAAATCACTGTCTTTGTTAATTTCGCTGATTTCAAAGACATCCACATTTTTTTTCAATACACTGCGCAGATCTTCAGCAAAGTCCTGTCATCCGCCTCTATATCGCATATTTTCAGTTCCTATAACTCATTATAACTTCCCTATTTCATTTTATGCCACGTTTCCTGACTGCACCCACAGGGCAGTTTTCATAACAGTTTCCGCAGTGCAGGCAATGTTCCTTCTGGATAAAATAAGGCTTTCCCTGCATAATGCACTGCTGCGGACAGACGCGCTGACATTTTCCGCACCCGATACAGCTATCGGTTATAACATAACCTTTTTCAGAAATCGTTCTTGCGCCAAGCGTATAGCTTTCACGGAAAACAGGCTTTACACCAAGGTTAAAATATTCTATCTCTGCGTTCTTTATTTCGAAAATAATCCCGATTTTTCGGGTATCGCCCGGATAAACATTTGAGAGACTGGGCTGCTCTGCAAAAATCGTGTTGATTTTTTCTTCCTGTTCCGATTCGCGGGCAGGCTCAGCCTTTGCGGACAGCCGTATCATTTCTTTGAAACGGGTATAAGCGAGTATCTGCACTCTGCCGTCGGAAAGCAGTTCTTCGCAGAAGTTTTTTCCTCTCGCCGTGAAGAAATAAAAGCTGTCGCTGTCATAGTGAATTGCACTGATACAGCGAATCTGCGGATTCCCTTCGCTGTCAGCCGTTGCGAAGGACAAAACACCGACGAGTTTCAATTTTTCCATACAGGTTTTTGCGTCCATATACATCATCCTTTCTGCTTTCAAATAGTGACAACAATTTTTCCGTTTACGCATCCGCTGTCAAGAGCCGCACAGGCTTCCTTCATCCTGTCAAAGGTAAAAACTGCTCCGATGGCGGGTTTCAGGCTGTGATTGTCTAAAAACTCAAAAATATCCCGCATTATTTTTTCGGTCGGATAGTTGGAGAAAAATCCGGTGAGATATACCCCATTCGGAATATCCTTAATAGGATCAAAGCCGTTTAGTGTGTATACACCGCCTAAAATACCCGTGCTGCAGACGATTCCGCCTTTTTCCACACAGCAAAGCGTATCAGGCAGGGTTTTAGGGCCGACCAGTTCCAGCGCTTTTGTTATGCCGTTTAGCATATCAGACAGCTTTCCCGTATCAAGAACTGCTTTATCCGCCTGTGCGAGCAAAGGCAGCCTGCTTTGTTTATGCGTTGTCGCAGTAACGGTGCAGCCAGCCGCTTTCGCAATCTGAATGGCTGCGCAGCCTAACGCACAGGTAGCGCCACGGATTAGTAATGTATCGTCTGGTTTCAGGCAGAGGCATTCAAAGAGCGAACCCCATGCCGTAAAGTATGTTTCCGGAACTGCTGCCATCTCCGTCCACGAAAGTTCGGATTCTACGGCAAATACATGGTGAACGGGCAAAAGTGCATACTCTGCATAGCTTCCATGAAAGCTGCGTCCCATGCCTCCCATAAGAGCCACTACCCTTTGCCCGGCTGTAAACCTGCTGTCCGAGGGGTCGGCTATCTCTCCAGCGCATTCAATACCGGGGATAATCGGTTTTTTGATATAATCTGCCCGGATTTCATTTAACCGCAAAATCTTCTCAGAGTGATTCATTCCGAATGCTTTTATTCTCACAAGTACCCAGCCGGGCTTTACTTTTGGAATGGGAATCCTGCAAAGCTCAGCATTTCCGGCTTCTGTCGGCCTGTCAAGCAAAACCGCTTTCATTGTCGTATTCATAGCGTATCCTCACTTTCTGAACAAATCGCTGTTTTCATCTGCCCAGCACTGCGGATCGGCAGCATAAAAATCTCCGTTTGTGCCTTTTGCAACTGCGGGACAGCCGCGGCAATAGCCGAGCAGCCTGCATTTTGCGCATTTACGGAATTTTGTGTATTCCCGGTAGCGCTCCATTTTTGTTACCCATATATCGGCAAGGCGGCCGGTAAAGACATTTCCCACACAGCTTCCGGCTGCCCGGCGGCAGGCATAAACTTCTCCCGTGGGAAGAATGGTAATATGACAGTTTCCGCAGTTGCAGCCGCCATATATCATGCCGTCCTCTGCCGATGCCGGAATTTTGAATGCTCCGGTCTCATATTCGTACAGCGTCCAAAGGTGGTCCTTTTTGTTAAAGCAGGTATCACAGCCCGCTGCTTCGTACTCTTTGAATTTCTTATCGCATACCGCAAGCAGGTCACGATATTCCTGCGGCGTCATGCCTGCATCAAGCTCGCCGCCGCCTGGAACATAACGGGAAAACGCATATATATTCACGCCTGCTTTTACAACTGCGTCTATAATACCGGGAACTTCCATACGATTTGTCCTGGAAACCGTCGTCATCGAGACGCTGCGGATTCCGGCACGGTTTATACAGCCGATTTTCTCAAGCGTACAGTCATAAGAGCCGGGTTTTCGGAACCAGTCGTGTGTTTCACGCAGACCGTCGACTGACAGCTGATATTTCTCACAGCCGTATGCTTTCAGTTCACGGCATACCTGATCGTTCAGATGAAAAGGATTTCCGAGAATGGTAAAAGGTACGCTGTGTTTCTGAAGCAGTTCCAGCAGCCTCCAAAAATCGGGGTGCAGAATCGGGTCGCCGCCCGTAATATAAAAATAAGGCAGACGGTCATATACCTTGCAAAAATCAAGACAATTATAAAAAGTGTCCTGCATTTGCTGCCAGTTCATCGAATCTATTTTTTTGCAGGTGTCTCCTGAAAAAATGTAACAGTGCCTGCACCGCTGGTCGCATTCGTCTGTAATGTGCCATTGAAAAGAAAAATACTGCTTCATTCTGCATACCTCACTTTATATAAAAATCGGTTATACCGAGTCACAATCGAAATGTTCCCGGCGGGAGTGTTCCCGCCAGAAACTGCTTTTTAACAGGGATGGAACGCTTTACCTGCCGCCAGCGCCACATGCAGAGCCGCATGCAGCAGGCTTTTCTTCCGGCTTGTCAGCCGCCCCGCATGCAGCAGGAGCTTCAGCAGGTTCTCCGCCAGCCCCGCATGCAGAACCGCACGCAGCAGGTTTTTCCTCCGGTCTGCCGCCAGCACCGCATGCAGAACCACACGCAGATGCAGGCGCATCCTCCATTTTCCTGTTCCATCCATACAGATTAGAAAGTGCCATTATTTTGACCTCCGTTTAAGTATTCAGTGGGTTTCTTTCCCTCTGTATCTATCATTTTACTGGTTTTATTCCGCTCCACAAGTACGCACTTTTTTGTAACCCAGTTACCTTTTTGTGACCTTTGCGCAGTTACAGGGCTTGCGAGGCAAATAAATTTTCTAATTTTTTTGTGACTTGTACAAAACCTATTGAAAAGCAGAAAATGCTGCAATATAATAAGAGTGCAGCATTCAAATATGATGTAATATATTTTGAGGGAGGTTTTCTGAAACAATCGCAGATACATAGCACATCTCCATTTTTCGATATTTTAGTCATTTTACACATAAAACAGCAGGCCTGCCATTTTCGGCTGCCCGCTGCTTTAGGAGTAAATATGCTGGTTGTATGTATATACAGATAAACTGCCACCCAGAAGTATAATGGAAGCCTATCGTATACGCCTCATTCATTTGCGCCGTAATCCCCGGCCCTTTATCCAGCCGCCTGCAAAGCGCCTCGTCCGCCTATTCCCCCTGCGGCCTTTTCACCATCACAGACACACCGTCCGGGATTACTGCGATATGGGCATCCCTGCCCTTTTCTTTCAGAGCCGTCTGCAGCGCCTCGTTTACATCCGCTGCTGTTTCAAATCCCATTTCCCGCGCCATGCTGCGGTATTTTTCACACATGACATAAATGACTTTGTGATGTATCAGAATCCGGCTCTGAATCTGATATTCCCACTGGTCGGGTTTTGTTTCGTCCTGCGGAACCTTTAGAATTTCTTCCATCAGCGCTTTCGGGCTTTCGCAGTCTTTTAAGGCATTGTAAAATCCCTCTCCGCCATGTCCGTCTCCGCAGTCTGATACCATGATTAAAATTCCGCCTTCTTTCGACGCCGCTTCCGCAGCTGTCATGCCTTTGACAGACTGGTACATATTCTGGTCCAAAGGATAGCCGCCGTTTGTGGAAATGGCAATGTCGGCCAGCTTTTTCGGCACTGCCTGGCAGTATTGTCGTAAGAACCGGCATCCGGCTTCATGTGCGGCTTCGGCATCTCCGGCTACTGCGTGAACGGCCTTTTTTTCGGAATCAATCACTACATTTAC
Organism: uncultured Eubacterium sp.; assembly: GCA_947384955.1. GTDB lineage: Bacteria > Bacillota > Clostridia > Lachnospirales > Lachnospiraceae > Eubacterium_J. The sequence goes on from CANDJC010000023.1 coordinate 40,138, forward strand.
AATATATTTTAATTTTGCCATTCGGCCCGCGGCAGTCATATCCGTATGAATCGGATTGTTTTCAAGAATGCCCGTGCGGCTGTATGGCGAATCAATAAAAGCAGAACAGTGATTTCCAAGCACAGTCACCTTACTGGATACGCCTGGCAGCACGCTTTTGCGCCCGCCGGAAAATCCGGCAAAAAAATGTGTCTCGATAAATCCCTCGCTGACTAATAAATCTGCTTCGGCAGCCGTTTTATTGATTAATAGCGGGGCTCCGGAAGGAAGGATTCCAAGGTTTGCCATGGCGTCCATATCGCGGCTGTCATGTATCTGTATTTTTTCATTTTCAGCTATTTCTTCGCCGAATTTGCTGATTAGCTCTTCTTTCGTTGTCTGCCTGTGAAATCCGGTTGCAATCAAAAGCGTAATATCCGCGTCCGGACTGCCCTGTCTGATTTCTTTGAGCATAAACGGAATGATATGCCTGCTTGGCACAGGTCTTGTATGGTCCGAACAGATAATGACTACACGCTTTTTCCCCTTAGAAAGTTCCGAAAGCCTTGGAGAATGAATCGGGTGCGCCATCGCATCCAGCACAATTTCATCCTCGCTCTTTCCGCTTTTGGGCATTGACTCAATCGCGGATTCCAGAATTTCGTAATCCAGCGAATCATCTAAATGCAGCGTCATTCCATCTTTGGAATAGGGCAGCCTGATATCCATAAAATTCACCTCGATTCAAACAGTGTGATTCAGCACTCATCGATTCAGACAGTATTATTTCACGCCCATCCATCCGGCAATGACCATCATCTGTACTTCGGATGTGCCTTCATAAATTTCTGTAATCTTTGCATCACGCATCATGCGCTCGATTGGATAATCTTTGGTATATCCGTATCCGCCGTATAACTGCAGACAGCGGCGTGTCACATCCGATGCATTCCTGGAAGCCACTAATTTAGCCATTGCTGCTTTATGCGAAAATGCCTCATGGTCGTCTTTTGCACATGCAGCCTGATATACGAGAAGCTTTGCTGCTTCGGTATTTGCACGCATCTGCGCCAGCTCAAACTGTGTATTCTGGAACTGGGAAAGGCGGCGTCCGAACTGCTTTCTTTCCTGAACGTATTTTACAGTTTCTTCAATCGCGCCTTCCGCAATGCCGGCCGCCTGGGCTGCAATGCCGACGCGTCCGCCATCCAGAGTCATCATTGCATACTTAAAGCCTTTTCCAGGCTCGCCGACCAGATTTTCCTTCGGCACGATGCAGTCTTCAAAAATCAGTTCGCAGGTGGAAGAAGCGCGGATGCCCATTTTATCCTCCAGTTTTCCGATTTTAAATCCCTCAAACCCTTTTTCGATAATAAATGCTGAAATTCCTTTTGTGCCCTGAGACTTATCGGTCATAGCAAGTACGAAAAATACATCTGCCACACCCGCATTCGTAATAAAGATTTTCGAGCCGTTTAATACCCAGTGGTCCCCGGCGTCCACTGCGACTGTCTGCTGGCCGGAAGCGTCTGTGCCCGCATTTGCCTCTGTCAGTGCAAATGCGCCAATCCATTCGCCGGAGCATAATTTCGGCAGATACTTCTGCTTCTGTTCTTCGGAGCCGAACTGGTAAATCGGCGTGCAGCATAACGATGTATGAGCCGAAACGATAACGCCTGTTGTCGCGCAGTATTTGCTTAATTCCTCTACGGTCTGGATATAAGCCAGCGTATCCATGCCGGAACCGCCGTATTCTTCCGGGAACGGAATTCCAAGCAGCCCCATCTCCGCCATCTGCTTTACATTTTTCATAGGGAATTCTTCTGTCCTGTCAATTTCTGCTGCAAGCGGTTTAACCTCGTTTACGGCAAATTCATGTACCATGTCTAAGATATCCTGATGAAATTCATCCTGCTTAAAATCCATGCTTTATTTCCTCCTGTTTAAAATCTGTTATCTTTGCTGCCTGTTATGAAAACCGTATTCTCTGCAGAATAAGCTGCCACAGCTGAGTCTTTTTTAGTCTTAATTCCGCAGAGAAACGGCTGTTCACATCTGTAATTCTGCCATTTATGCCTTGCGTGCCCTAAAAGCTGCGGTCAGTGCAGGCACCACTTCATTCAGATTTCCTACAATTCCATAATCTGCCGCCTCAAAAATCGGTGCGTCCGGATCTTTATTGACAGCAATCACCGTATCGGAACCGGAGATGCCTGCCAGATGCTGGATAGCGCCTGAGATGCCGATTGCAAAATACAGCTTCGGAGCTACGGTTTTGCCGGACTGGCCGACCTGATGCGCGTGCGGCATCCATCCCGCATCGACTACGGCACGGCTGCATCCAACGGTTGCGCCCAGTTCCGCGGCCAGTTCTTCTAACATCCGAAAGCCTTCTGCCGAACCTACGCCGCGGCCGCCGGAAACAATGATTTCTGCTTCTTCCAGATTCACGGCCTGCGCTACTTCATTCACGCGCTCAGCCAGCCTTGTATGAATTTCTTCCGGCGCTGTATGGATTTCTTCTCTGATAATCTCACCGCTGCGGCTTTTATCATAAGCGCCTTTTTTAAATACGCCGGGCCTTACTGTGCCCATCTGCGGGCGGCTGTCCGGGCACATAATGACTGCCATGAGATTGCCGCCGAATGTCGGACGGGTCCATGCGATGTTTCCGGTTTCCTCATCCACGCCAATCGCTGTACAGTCCGCCGTCAGCCCGGTTTTCAGCCTGCAGGATACTCTCGGCCCTAAATCTCTTCCGTTATTGGTAGCTCCGAGCATCAGTGTTTCCGGTTTGTATTTTTCTACAAGCGCCGTCATGGCCTTTGCAAATGCGTCCGTTGTATAATACTCATATTCCGGCCCGTCTGCGATAATGGCGGAATCTGCTCCGTAACAAATCGCATCCTTTGCCACGCCTTCAATATCTTTTCCGATGACAACTGCCACAAGCTGACAGTTTTTTTGCTCTGCGAGCGGTTTTGCTGCGTGAATCAGCTCGTAGCCGACATTTTTCGCCTTGCCGCACTCCGTTTCAATGAATACCCAGATATTTTTATAATCATTCAGATTGCTCATAACCTGCCCCTCCTTATAAAAGCTTTGCTTCTTCCAGCAGTTTTACGACTTCTTCTGCCGCGTCTCTGCCTTCCATGCCTGTTAATTTGACACCGTTTTTCTCACGGACCGGCGTAAATGTCTTTTTCACTCTTGTCGGAGAGCCTTTCAGCCCGCACAATGCCAGTTCAATTGCCGGAATATCTTCTTCCGTCAGTACCGGTATCTCTTTTTTCTTGGCAGCCATTTTGCTCTTAATGGTAGGATAGCGCGGCTCGTAAGGCAGCTTTACAACCGTTACAACTGCCGGGAGCTTCGCAGAAATGATATCATATCCTGCATCATGCTCCCGCTTTACCTGAATTTCCCCGTCCTTTTCTGTAATGTCCAGGGCATATGTAATCTGCGGCAGGCCCAGATGTTCTGCAATTTCAGGTCCGACTTGTGCTGTATCTCCGTCTGTAGCCTGTTTGCCGCATAAAATCAGGTCAAACTGAAATCCTTCTTTTTCTTCCACAGCCTTAATTGCTTCCGAAAGAATATAGCTGGTAGCCAGCGTATCAGAGCCGCCAAAATTTCTGCTTGAAATCAGATATCCGCTGTCCGCGCCGACGGCCAGACATGATTTGACTGCTTCCTTTGCCTGTTCCGGCCCCATGGATATTACAATCAGCTTTCCGCCCGTTTTTTCTTTCAGCCTTACCCCTGCTTCCTGGGCATAGGTATCAAACGGGTTTACGATGCTCGGCACGCCCTTTCTGATAAGCGTATGTGTTTCCGGGTCGATTTTAATTTCATTCGTATCAGGCACCTGCTTTATGCAAACACAAATATTCATAATGATTTCCTCCTAATTTTTATTCACCATGCTGTTTATAAACAATAACATACCTTGCCCGGATTCAGAATCATCTTCGGGTCAAATACACGCTTGATTCCTTCCATAATAGCCATGTTTGTTTTTCCGACAGATTCTGTCAGATATTTTACTTTGCCCATGCCAATGCCATGCTCGCCGGAAACAAGCCCGCCGCAGTCTGTTGCTTCCTTATATATAATGTCAAAGAATTTATCCACGCGTTTTTTAAATTCCTCTTCTTCTAAGTCATTCGAACACTGGTAAATATGCAGGTTTCCGTCTCCGGCATGGCCAAACGACTTGATTTCCAGCCCGCATTCTTTCCCGGCCTTATTGACAAATTCCAGATAATCCGCAATCTTATTCACCGGTACAACGACGTCGCATTCATCTAACAGCTTCGTTTCTTCCATAATGGCTTCTAAGAACGAAGACCTTGCCGCCCATGCGTCTTTCATCTTAGACGGCGTATCCGCGACAAGCACGTCAATCGCGCCTGCTTCTACTACAAGCTCCGCCGCCTGTTCCACCAGCGAATCCACTTCATCTTCCGAATTGCCGTCTAACGTTACAAGCAGATATGCGCCGATTTGTATGCCTTCGAGTTCCTGAGGGAATACGGACTTTCCGATATAGCGCTCGGATGCGAGTACAATTTCCCGCTCCATAAATTCAATCGCCTGAGGCTCCATATGTGCCATTTTAAATTTCGGAACCGCTGCAAGCGCTGTATGGAGGTCTTCAAACGGAATAATCAAAGAAGCCGCAGCCTTTGGAGCCGGTATGATTTTTAACGTCAGTTCTGTAATAATTCCAAGCGTTCCTTCCGAACCAGTCATCAGATTCAAAAGGGAATAGCCGGACGATGTTTTCGAAACCGTAGCTCCGAAGCGCGTAATCTCTCCTGTAGGCAGCACGACTGTCATTGCCCGTACATAGTCACGGGTTGCGCCGTATTTGACCGCACGCATGCCGCCGGCATTTGTCGCCACATTTCCGCCCACACATGCAAACTTTTCACCCGGGTCTGGCGGATAAAGCATTCCTTTTGTCAGACAGTCTTCCGCAAGGTCATTTAACAGAACGCCCGCTTCAATTTCCACTACAAAATTTTCCAAGTCGTAAGACTTAATTTTGTTCATTTTGGAAATATCGATTAAAACGCCTCCGCAGACCGGAACCGCGCCGCCTGCAAGCCCTGTCCCGGCTCCTCTCGGCGTGACCGGAATATTGTTGTCATAGCAGATTTTCATAATCTTTGACACTTCCTGCGTCGAGCGCGGCTGTACGGCTAAATCCGGCATACGCGTTCCATAAATCGGCATCTCGTCTTTTGCATAGTCCGGATTGATGTCTTCTCCCAAAAAGACATATTCCGAAGCTGCCTGAATCTGTTCGATAATTTCTGGTGTCAGCTGATTGTACATTTTGTAACCTCCTTAAATCCCAGCCCTGCGGCATCCTGCGCATACGGGCATTTTACATATATCTGATATTTGTTATAAACCCAGACAGGCCCCTGCATAGCAGATAATGCCTGCCAAAATTACATAGAATAGAAAGAACTTCAATACTGCACTCAGTATTCTGCTCTCAGACCCGACCGCGCCAATCGCTCCGGCTCCGATTGCAATTCCCTGCGGACAAATCATCTTGCCGATACCGGCCCCCATTACATTTGCCGCCGCCATCCATGACGCATCCAGGCCAAGCGCCGCGGCTGTCTCACTCTGCAGACCGCCGAACAGCACACAGGTCGATGTACCGGAGCCTGTGACAAACGCTCCGAGTGCTCCTATCAAAGGCGCAATGAACGGATAAAACGAGCCTGTCACTGCTACAAGAAATTTAGCAATATCTGAAATCATTCCGCTGTAGCTCATAATCTTTGCCGCCGCCATAACCGAGCAGATTGTAAGCACGGTTTTCCAGTATTTTTTAACTGTTTCCACAAATACAGATACCATATCTGAAACCGCGGCTCCCTGTATGCATCCTCCGATAAGCGCTGCTGCCAGAATCATAACTCCCGGCGTATTAATCCAGCTGAAACTGAGCGCATTCCCGCCTTCCCCGGCATAGACCGTCACAGTGCTTTTTATCCCTGCAATCGCCTGATGTACCGGCGGGCACAGTGTAGAAGTAAAAATCAGCAGGAGAAATATGAGCAGAAAAGAACTCCATGCCTTTAAGCCGTCTGCGGCGCTTATCGTTTCATTTCCTCCTTTTTCACCGGATTCAATCGCATATGCTTCATCCGGTTCTTTGTTAAAAATCTTAGCCGCTGCTATCATGCATCCCATAGAACAAATCGAGCCAATGATATCCGGCAGCTCCGGTCCGATAAAGCGCGCTGTTAAAAACCACGGTACGGTAAATGAAAGCGACGCTGTAAGTGTCATCGGCAGCATTCCTTTTAAAGCCTTTATCCCTTTCCCGCAGATACAGACCATCAAAAACGGCGAAAGAAATGTCAGAATAAACTGAATCAGCACCACATCTCCAGACAGCGCAAGCAGCTCTGTACCTGTTACGGATGCCAGCGTAACCGTCGGCACTCCGACCGAGCCAAATGCAGTCGGCGTGGAATTTACCACAAGACAGCCAAGCACCGCACGCACAGGGTCTAATCCAATCCCCGCTAACATGGATGCCGGAATTGCCACCGCTGTTCCAAACCCGGCCATTCCTTCCATAAAATTTCCAAATCCCCAGCCAATCATCAGAGCCAGCACTCTTTTATCTCTTGAAACTGTGGCAAGCATTTTTTTAATCAAATCCATTGCCCCGGTTTTCAGCGTCAGATTGTAAGTAAACAGGGCCGCTATAATGACCAGGCAAATCGGCCACAGCGCATTCAAAACCCCTTCCAGTGCGGCTGTCACGGTACACAGAGCGCTTAATTTCCAGTAACCGGCCGCTAACACCATCGTAAGCAGCATCGCAGTTACACACGCCTTATGCCCCGCCATCTTTAAGCCGCTTAATGCTGCAATCAGCCAGATAATCGGCAGCATCGCCAGCAAAAATTTTAAAAACAGCAATACTCTCCCCGCCTTTCGAATTGGATTACCCAATTTGAGTTTAATTCCATTTTTTCTTTGATTTTTTGTATTTTAATGGCATATTTCTGGTATTAAGTTCTTATTGGGTCACCCAATTAAGGTTAGTTTTATTATAACACTCTCCAATAAAAGCGCAAGTATTTTTTGAAATTCCAGCATATTTCACGAATTTAGGTGTCGGTTTTTGTAGATTATTTCCAGTATTGGGTTACCCAATATTTTTTCTGGTGAGTCATATAGGATGATATTTGGATGTTTGGATACTGTGACATCCTGGCCCCTCGGATGCCGTAGAAGGGGATTTGCCAGGTCTTGCGGCGGCTGTTCCAGAATGTTAAGAATCCCCTTCCACGGCTGGTTTTGGATAACGCTGCAATTTTCCTTCCACGGCTGGTTTTTGGATAACGCTGCGAAACTGCTTTCTTTTTTGAAGAAAAGGATATATAATAAAGCAGCGGAAAATTGGAGATTGAGAGGATAGAACAATGTTCAAAATAAGAAATTATAAATTAGGTTTTGATATATGGGGACTGACCTTGTTTTTGGCAGTCATGCTCCCTAATTTTATATGGTTCGCTGTTCCTGCTGTTAATGATGTGCTAAGGAAGAAATCAGTAACTCCCCTTGTAG
>CANDJC010000024.1 GCA_947384955.1 uncultured Eubacterium sp.
CAGACAGAAGGCGGGACACAGGGCAGTCCGCATAGTGCGGGCCAGACAGAAGAACGGACACAGGCCAGACCGTATAGTATGGGGCAGACAGAAAGCCGGGCAAAGCTGCAATATAGAAATATCGATAGTGAAGTAAATAGAAATAAAGGTAAAGATATAGGTAAAGATATAGATGTAAATACAGGTGCAGCTGCAAATAAAGATATCTATTCAGGCAGAAAAATAAATGCACATCAGGCTGCAAAGCAGAATCACGACGGCCCGGAAAACAAGGACTTGCAAAACAGACGGGAAATGCAGAACCAAAAAATGGAACAGCTGCTGCAATATTTAGAAGCCAGCGCAGTGTCTGCTCAGGGAAATCAGAGTCTTCCAAGGCAGACCGGCGTGTACGGTGCGGTGCAGCTTTTAAGAAAACAGACAAACAGTTTTCTGCAGGCGGATGCAGCGCAGATGTTACATATCCGCATTCATGAGGAATTTCTTCAGCCGCCAAGGGAAAGCCTGTCCCAGAATTCAGCTTCCGTTCGCAAAACGGGTACAGATACTGTAAACCAGGCAGCGGTCAGCCAGGATGCTGTAAACCAGGCAGCAGTCAGCCGGGATGCAGCATCACCAGGCACAGCGATGCGTCAGGATGCAGCAGTACCAGGTGCGTCAGTCAGCCAGAATGCAGCGCAGCGCGGCACGTCAGACATCCTTGAGCAGGCAGCAGTGCCCGGCGCGTCAGAAACCCTGGAATATGTGAAAGCAGGAGAAAGCAGAGAAGATGCAGCAGTGTCTGGTGCGTCAGAAACCCTGGAATATGCGAAAGCAGGAGAAAGCAGAGAGCAAGCGGCAGTGCCCGGCGTTTCAGAAGCCCTGGAATATGTGAAAGCAGGAGAAAGCAGAGAAAATGCAGCAGTGCCCGGCGCGTCGTCAGAAGCCCTGGAATATGCGAAAGCAGGAGAAAGCAGAGAAGATACAGCAGTGCCTGGCGCGTCAGAAGTCCTGGAGTATGTGAAAGCAGGAGAAATGAGAGAGCAAGCGGCAGTGCCTGGCGTTTCAGAAACCCTGGAGTATGCGAAAGCAGGAGAAAGCGGAGAAGATACAGCAGTGTCTGGCGCGTCAGAAGTCCTGGAGTATGTGAAAGTATCGGAAGCATCCGCAGCCAGAAAGTATCCGGCAGCATTAGAAGCAGCAGTCAGCCGGGATGCGGCAGCATGGAGAGAAACGAATGGCGGATGGAGCAGGGAAGAAACACAGAATGCAGAGCAGTCTGGCGCATCAGTTACCTTAGAGTACGCGGAAATGCCCGGTGTATCAGATGTCTCAGAGCATGTGAAAGTGCCTGGTGCATCGGATATCTCAGAGCATATGGAAGCGCCCGGTGCATCAGATGTCCTAAAGCATATGAAAGTACCCGGTGCATCAGATGTCCCAGAGCATATGAAAATACAAATACCCGGTGCATCAGATATCAGAGTGTATGCGGCAGGGCCAGCACTATCCGCAGCCAGAGAGTATGACGCAGTACCAGGTATGCCGGATATCCTTGAATATGCGGCAGTACCAGGCGCAGCAGCCAGACAGGATGCTGCGGCATGGAAAGAAGCGCAGAACGAGCAGAATGAACAGGAGAAATCCGTTCGCAGTCCGGCCGGCAGCATGCAGGAGAAATCCGTTCGCAGTCCGGAATCCCGGATGCAGAATCTGACAGCGCGCACTTCAAAAAACAGCCGGCAGCATACAGCCGTACCGTCTGCAAAGCTGGTACATACGAAGCTGTCTGCCAGAACAGCTGCTGCCGGAAAAATGAAAAAGGATTTGTCAAAGAAGAAAGCAGAGGACGCGCAGCAAAAGCAGGCCATTCAAAAACTTGCCGGCAGTCTTCTGGATGCGGAGCGGGATTTGAAAACGAAGACAGTCCGTCTGCAGCAGCTGGAGCAAAAGCTGTCTGAACAGGAAAAGGATTTGCAGCGCCTGCACAGCAGCCATAAAAAAGCGGCGGCGCAGCTGAAACCGTCCGTACAGCGTAGGAAGCTGCTCGAACAGATGAAAGCGGCTTTTCAGCTGGAACGGATGCGAAACGGCGCGGATAAAAGATAAAGCAAAAAGGATAAAGGATACAAGGAAAAGAAAGCGGGGGAGGGACTGTGTCTGTATTATTATCATCCATGAAGTCGCTTGTGACAGGAATCAAGTCGATGTTTTCGAACAAAGCGTATTTTCAGACGGAAGACGGGGAAAAATTTCATGTGCAGTTTAATCCAGAACAGTTTCGGATTACAAAGACAACAGAATACAGCAGCTCCCAGCAGAAAGAACAGCCCTATGTAGAGTTTTCGGGCATTGCGCTGCCGCAGCTGGAGATTAGCTTTTTTTTCGATACGAGCGGCATAACGGAGATATCCGGCTCGGGCTCTGTAATCGAATCCGATGTCACCGTGCTGACAAATGCGTTTCTGTCTCTGTTAAATGTGAAAACCGACTTGCACAGGCCGCCGGTTGTAAAGTTTATCTGGGGCTCAGTCTGCTTTGAAGGATTTTTAAAGCAGGCAGCTGTAACCTATACGATGTTTAACAAAAACGGCATGCCTGTGCGGGCCAGTGCAGACGCCCTGGTGCTGGGAGTCCCGGATGTCAGTACAGTGAAAATCCCGCTGGAATCGCCCGACCGTACAAAGGCGCGCACCGTTTCGGATGAGACAAGCCTGTGGGGCCTTGCGGATGCGGAATACGGAGATATCAGCCAGTGGCGCGTGATTGCAAGGGCGAACGGCATTATGGACCCGTTTGACATTCCGGCGGGAACGGTGCTTAAGGTGCCGGCGCTCAAATAGGAATCGGACTAGGAATCAGAATGGGAATCAGAATGGAAATGATAACAGGAAGAGGAAGACAGGGAGAGACAGCAGAAAATGGCGGATTTGATGAGCGCGGCATTTACTTATCAGCAGCTGGCAGACCGTTACGCGAATTTTATTGTTCCGGCTGCAAAGATTAAAGTCAACGGAATGGACGTGCTGCGGACACATAGGCTCGTCATTCATGAAATGGAAATTTCACTGGCGCTGCATATGGCAGGAAGTGTCGTCGTGAAATTCGCCCATGTCTACGATGAAAAAAGCCATTCGTTCGGTTCCGGCATCCGGCAGGTGTTTCCGCTTGGGACGATTGCGGAGGTGGAGCTGGGCTATGTTTCCAATACGCAGCAGGTGTTCAAAGGGTATGTGGAGATGGCCGGGGTGGAAATGGGCGAATCCGAGCTGTTCGTCGTCACGCTGATGGATGTCAGGCGCCTGATGATGGCCAGCGGGAAAAAATCCATCCTTCATAAAGTGAGCAATTATTCGGATGCCTTCACAGCCGTGATGGAAAGCTACCGGCCGCTGTGCAGGCTGAGCGTGGATGCGACCAGCGACGGGCTGGAAGAACCGGTCCCGCAGGCAGAAAATGATTATGAATTCGTGGAATACGGGCTGATTCAAAACGGCCGGGCAGACCGGGAATTTCTTGTATGCGGGGATACCGCATATTTTCGAAAGCCGCAGAAAGTAAAGGCCCCGGTGATGACGCTGCGTTATGGGCGCGAGCTTTTGTCGCTTTCGGTATCGCACTGCTATCAGGACTTGAAAATCCGGGTCCTTGGCGTGGACGACGCAGAACAGGAGATTCGGGCAGAGGAAAAGGTTACGGCAAATATGCCGCTCAAAAAGCTGATTATCCCGCCTCCGGTGCATCTTGTGACAGACCCATACGCCGATACGCAGAGCAGGGCGGATACGCGTGCGCAGGCGGAAGCCGGGAAAGTAAGCATTTACGGCAGCATCGGCCACGGCACCACGCTCGGACTGCCGGAAATCGTGCCGGGGCGTTTTGTCCAGATTGAAAATGTGGATGCATTTGTGAATAAAAAATTTTATGTTACGGAAGTCACGCATACTTATACGGATGATACGTTTGTGACACAGTTTGAAATAGGAGGCTGCTGATATGGCGATGCTTGGAAATCTGCTGGCGGCACAGTATAAAGGAACGGCAGCGGGGGTCGCAAGAGGGACGGTAAAAGAAAACTGGAATGAAAAACATCCCGGCATGGTTAAGGTGGAAATGTTTCTGGGAGAACGGGGAAAGCGCATGACAGGCTGGGTTCCGGTTTTGACGCATTACGCCGGAGACGGCTACGGGGCCTACTGCCTGCCGGAAACGGGCGAGGCTGTCGTCATTGCGTTTGAGCTTGGGGATATCAGCTGTCCGATTGTAATCGGCACGCTCTGGGATAAAAAGAACAGACTGCCGCAGGCAACGGCAAATGAGAAAAATACCGTGAAGCGTCTGCTGACAAAGGGAAACTGCGAGATTGTCTGCAGCGAGGAGCAGGGAAAAGAAAAAATTACCGTTACCACGCCGTCTAAGCTGTCGGTCAGCCTGGAGGATGAGAAAAAGACCATCTGCCTCAGGGACGAAAAAGGAGAAAATGCAGTTACGCTGGACTGTGCCAAAGGTACCATTGAAATCTGCGCAAAAACAAAAATCATGCTTAAAATCGGACAGGACGAAGCGGTGACGGTTGACAGCAGCTCGATTCGAATGAAAAGCCAGGATATTAAACAGGAAGCGCAGAATGCGTTTTCGGCAGACGCGCAGAATATAAAGCTTTCGGCAAAAGCAAATGCCGGCATGGAAGGAAAAGCCGGGACAGAAATCAAATCCGGCGGCCCGGTAAAGGTAAATTCCAGCAGTGTCCTGGAAATCAAAGGCAGCATGGTAAAAATCAATTAGCAAAGGCAGGGGAGATACCGCATGAAAGAGGATGCAAACGCGTTCCTGGGCCGGGGATTTCAGTTTCCGGTACAGACAGACGAGGCTACGGGCAGGATGAAGACATCCAGCTATGAACAGGATATCAAAGAAGCGATTTACATTATCCTGATGACCAAAAAAGGCGAGCGGATTATGAATCCGGCCTTTGGCTGCGGGGCGCATGATTACGTCTTTGATACCATGGATTATACGACGCTCAGCATGGTGGAGCGCGAGGTGCGCGAAGCGCTCATACTCTGGGAACCGCGGATTACAGACTTAAATGTGAATCTGAGCATAGATGAAAAACGGGACGGATGTGTCCTGATTGAGATTGACTATGTGGTGCGTTCCACGAACAATCCTTATAATCTTGTATTTCCGTTTTATTTAAACGAAGGCTTTGGAGAACATGCATGACAGAGGAATCTATGATACAGCTGGCAGAAGAAATCGAAAAAAAAGCCCGCAGCTACGTGCCGGAATGGCGTTTTACAGCCGAAAATCCGGATATCGGAAGCGCCCTGGCGCTGGTTTATGCCCGGATGATGTCAGGACTGGTCAAAAAGCTGCAGGGTATCCCGTATAAAAACCAGATTGCATTTTTTAATATGCTGGATGCGCAGCGTCTGGCGGCAGTCCCGGCCGGGGGATTTGTATCGTTTTGCCTGGCGGACGGGGAAACACAGGGGGAAGAAGTCCCGGCTGGCACAAGCGTGCTGGCTCCGGCGCAGAGTGCGCAGGAAGAAACACTGTCGTTTGAAACGCTGGACGATATTTATGTCACGCCTGCGCAGCCGGACTGCCTGCTGCAGGTATCGGCGCAGAAGGATTTTATCGGCGTATCGGCGCTTTCGGACTTGCAGGGCGGTGTATGTTTATTTGGCTGCCACGGTGAAAACCTGCAAAGGCACAGGCTGTATTTCTGCCATGACGACGCGCTGTCTATAACAAGAGAAGGGCGCATTACCGTGGATTTCTGGCTGCGCGGGCAGGCTGTGGAGGAGAGCTTTGTGCAGATGATGGCAGACCCTTCCATGGCGGAATTTTCTTACAGCTGCGAAGACGGCTACCGTCCGTTTGCTTCCGTCGAAAGAAACGGGAGCCGTCTGGTGTTTGTGACTGGAAAGCAGGAGCCGCCGTTTGCGCTTCGAGAGGAAGGCGGCAGGGAAAGCTTCTGGATTTGCTGCGAGATGAAAAAGCTGGAGCCGTCTGACCGTTTCCGCGCGGATTTGATACAGCTTGCATCGGGCTGCGGACGGCATGCGCCGGACTGTATCTATGCGGACGGGACGGAAGTAACAAAGGACGCGTTTTTTCCGTTCGGAGAGCAGTTTTCTGATTATAACGAGGTTTATTTTTTAGCGGACGAGGTGCTTCGCAAAAAGGGAGCTGTCGTGACGCTTTCGTTCAATCTGGATTTTGCGAAAATCCCGCTTGATTTTGAAAAGACGCAGATTCAGTGGGAGTGGATTATGCACCGCTCAGACTTTAAAACAGACATGGAATTTGATGTGACCATTGAAGAAACCGTGTGGGAGTATTTCAACGGGTATGGCTGGACTTCTTTATTTGAGGATAACAGCTATCACGATTTGTTTTCGGCTAAAAATAAAAAGCCCGGCCGTTTCGAAAAAATCAGCTTTGTGTGCCCCGGCGATTTATCGCGGATTCTGGTCGGCGCGCAGGAGGGCCTTTACATACGCGCAAGGATTTTAAAAGCGAATAACCTGTATAAGCAGAAAGGATATTATATTTCTCCGGTTTTAGACCATGTGCAGGTACAGTATGATTATGCGCAGTCTCCGGTAAGCCCGCAGCAGATTTTAATTGAAAATAACTGCACAAAGCAGCTGTATCAGCCCGCGCGGGACGCCTTAAAACCGCTGTTTTTCGGGATTCCCAAAGAACAGGAGGCGCTGTATCTGGGATTTGAACAGGCGCCTTATGGAGGCCCGGTGAAAATGCTGTTTGAGTTTTTCAGGCGGCTGGAACCGGAGAGCCGGACGCTGTACTGGGAATACAGCGCGGAACGTAAGGCCTGGCGCGAGCTGGACTTAGCAGACGAGACAGAGAATATGTCGCGCACAGGCATTGTCACGATGATGGGCAGTGAGGATTTTGAAAAACGGATGCTGTTCGGGCTTGAAAAATACTGGATACGGATACAGAACGTGACGGCAGCTAAGCTGGAAGAAAAGGAAGAAATCCCGCTGCCGTGCCTGTGCGGATTTTATATGAACACCGTGCGTATCCGCCAGAAGGGCCGGATGCAGGAAGAATATTTCCATATGGATATTTATGAGGAAAACAAGCATTATCCGCTGCTTTCTGGCGGAATTATCTCCTGCAGGCTCTGGGTTGATGAAACCGGCAGCCTGAGCCGGGAGGAAATGAAGGAGTTAGAAAAGCAGGGCCGCCTGTATATCGAATACAGGCAGGATGCGGAGCCTGAGCGGGTCTGGGCGGAATGGACAAGGACCGGGGATTTTTTAAGCTCCAAAAGCTCTGACCGGCATTATCTGCTCGACAGCCATGCGGGCGTTATCCGCTTTGGAAACGGCCGGGAAGGCAGGATTCCGCCGGCATCCAGGAAGGACAGCATCAGGGTCCTGTATGAAACGGGCGGCGGGGAGCAGGGCAATGTAAAAAAAGGCGCGGTAAACCAGCCCGGCGGGGAGCCTGGAAGGATTCAGTCGCTGTTTAATCCCAAAGCTCTGACCGGAGGCAGCGACGCGGAGCCTTTAAAAGCGGCGCTGCGCAGAAACGCGGCCCTTTTGCGTCATCAGAATATGGCTGTGACACAGCGGGATTATGAGCAGATTGCGCTGGAAGCCTCCAGGAGCCTGAAACGCGTGAAGTGCTTCTGCGGCCTGGATGATCTGGAGCGAAAGAAAAGCGGCGCTGTGACGCTCGTGCTGCTGCAAAAGGATTTCCGGCATGCTCATGCCCGTTTTTATGATGTAAAAGCAGAGGTTGAAAGCTATATGAAGGATAAAATTTATACCTTTACGGCGCAGCGCGGCGCGTTTTACTGCATCCCGCCGCAGTTTGTGGAAATCTGTGTCCGCATAGAGGCCGTGGCTGAGCGTTTTGACGAGGTATTCCGCATCAAAAAGCAGATGCGGGAGCGCCTGGAGCAGTTTCTCAATCCGCTTTCCGGCGGCTTTGACCAGACGGGCTGGGAAATCGGCACAATGCCGGACAGCCTGCAGATTCGCAATGCGCTAAACAGCATTCCGGGAGTCCGTTCGATTCGGGACGTTTATATGAGCGGTTTTCTGGGCGGGCAGAACGGGCGTACGGAAGCGGATTTGGAAGCGCTGAGAAAGAGCAGGTATATTCTGCCGGTCAGCGGGAAGCACGAGATTATGATTCGCATAAACTAGCCGTGCATGCATAAGCGGAAGGGGGCGGAAATTTTGCTGGGCGATTACAGTCTCGATACGGAACTGTTTTCGGATATGATGGATGAAGCGAGGAATATGGCGGTCAGCCTGTATCCGGACTGGACGGATTTTAATTATCATGATCCGGGAATTACAATGCTGGAGCTGTTTGCATGGATTAAGGAGGGCCAGCAGTATTTTCTGGACCAGACGGGAACGGAGCATCAAAAGAAATATTTAAAGCTGCTGGGCATTTTTTTAAAACACCGCGCAGCGGCGAGGGCAGATATCCATGTGGAAACGCAGAAGGATTTTACGCTGCTAAAAGGAACCCGCTTTTATGCACAGGACGTGCCGTTTGAAGCCGCGGCCAGGCAGAGCATCGTCTGCAATGCGGTGACAGCCTGTTTTCATGCGCGGGAAACACGAAAAGTCGACTGCGCCTGCGAAGGATATGGGTACAGCACAAACCTGCAGCTTCCGGTATTTGGCATGCAGCCGCAGAAAGGGGACGCCTGGTATATAGGATTTGAGCGGGCGCTGCCGCTGCGGGAGACGGTCAGCATTTCCATTCGTCTGGCAAAGCTTGCGGACGGCCTTGCACGGGTCCCGCTGCACGCGCCGCTGCATGCGCCGCTGCTGCGGCTGTGCTATGAATCTTTTGCTGCAGACGGCTGGCATGCGCTCAGGCTGGCCGCAGACACGACTTACGGCATGCTTGCAGACGGCATGCTTGCGCTGGCTGTGGAACAGAAGATGCACCAGACAGAACTTTACGGCAAAAGGGCATATTATATCCGTATCCGTGTGGAAGAAAGCGATATCGATTTTCCTCCGGTCTTAGAAAGCATCCGCATCAATGCTGTCCCGCTGGTGCAGACTGATACCTGGATATGCAGCGAGGAAAAAACGGCGCAGGCACGCGGCGGGGACTATACGGTTTCGACGGATTCCTGGCTGGGCGTAAACGGCGCTAATGAGCTGTATCTGAAAGCGGGAGAGCTTTATTATCCGCTGGCGGCTGTGGAAAAATACAGGCATACCAGGGAAGGACAGGCAGAATTTGTGTTCCGTCTGCCTGAGCGTTTTTCCGATGCGGATTTTGAAAAGAAGATTCTGATTGTCAGCCGCAGTAAGCGGGCGGACTTGCGCTGCCTTGGGAGCGGAAACGGCCTGCCCTGGCAGGAGTATGAGCTTCCTTTTAAAGGGGCGCTGTATGAAAGCATTGAAATCCTCGTACATGAAATCGGCGGACAGGGCGGCTATGCACGCTGGCAGCGGACAGAGGATTTCGGCGCGTCGCTGCCGCAGGATAAGCATTTTACAGCAGATACAAAAGAGGGCAGGATTTATTTCGGAGACTGCATACATGGCATGGCGCCGGAAGGCCCCATTCTGTTAATCTCGGCTGCGGCATCTTTGGGAGAAGAAGGAAATGTAAAAAAAGGCGGGATATGCAGGATGGACGGGATGCCGGAAACAGAAGATGCGGTTATCGTATCCAGCGAACAGGACGCGGCCGGAGGAGAACCGGAAGAAAGCCTGGAGCACTGCTTCTGGCGGGCGAAAAAGGAATACAGGCACCCGCGGACGGCGGTTTCCTGCGCGGACTATGAACGCCTGATAAAAGAAACGCCAGGGCTTGTCATTACAGGCTGTAAGGCAGTGCCTGCGAAAAAGCTGCCCATGATTCAGGAAAATGCCGGGGAAAATAAGCTGGTATTTGTCGTAAAGGCCGAGGGGATAAACGCTCTGAGCCGTTCGTACCAGAAGAACATCCTGGCCCATTTAGAGCCGTACCGTCTGCTGGGCACCGCGGTTAAGCTGATACCGCCCCGCCGGATTCCTCTGGAAGTGTATCTGGAAGTGACTGTAAAACCGCATTATCGCAATGCAAAGCAGCAGATTCGCCAGGCCGTGGAGGACTATTTCAAAGAGCTTTCGGAAAGCTTTGGCGCGGTCATTGTTTACAGCGGGCTGTACGGCAGGGTGGATATGTCCGCCTGTGTGGCCGCGGTGAATGATATGACGCTGGACGTAAAGGACAGCCGGGTACAGACAGCGGAAGACGGCAGCCTGATACTGCCTCCGGACGGGGCGGTACAGCTGGCCGGGGTGCATCAGATACTTTCATTTGCCGTTTAGCTTTGGGAAAGGAAGGACAGACAGTGAACAAGCCGGTCTATTTTCTATTTAACAAACCGCTGGATTTTGAACGGTGCATGCTGATACATATGCATTATGCGCACGGCGTGCTCCGGACGGACGCCGGGGCGCAGGGGAATGCGTGTGCGATGATTTCGCGTGTGTTAGACAGCCGGGAATATGACATGGAATGGCATCAGTTTGTATACAGCATGGACCGGAAGGGGAATCCGGCCGTGCAGCTTTCGATTTATACAGCCAATTCCCTGATGCGCCAGCAGGAAGGACGGGAAGAAAGCATTGAGCAGATTCTGTCTGATACGGGGCGTTCCGTGCCGGAAAAGAAAACGCTTCTGCGCCCGTACCTGTGCAAAACCGCGGAGCATACGGACGATATTCTGCTTCATGACGTCAGGGGGCGGTATCTCTGGTTTGTTTTTGAGATAACGCTGCAGGCGGGGCAGTCTGTGCAAATCAGCCGGATTCAGATTTATTTTCCAAAAAGAAGCTGGAATGCCTATCTGCCGGAACTGTATCAGGTACACGATAAGGACGCTTTTTTTGAGCGGTTCCTGGCTGTGTTCCAGACGATTTATGAATTGCTGAATGAAAAAATCAGCCGGATTCCGTATGAAATTGACCCGGACTGCGCAGACCGGGAATTTTTAGAATGGATGGCGGGGCTTTTGGACCTCGCGCAGACGTATATGTGGACAGATGAACAGCTGCGCAGTCTGATTAAAAAGGCGGGGAGGCTTTATCAAATCCGCGGAACAAGGCGTGCCGTGCTGGAAATGGTACATTTGTATACCGGAGGCGCGCAAGCCTTTGTGATAGAAAATTTTGAGACGGTGCTGCCCGGCGGGGCAAAAGCGCAGCTGATGGAACAGCTGTACGGAACAGACCCGTACCGTTTCCAGGTCGTCGTTCATGAAAAAGACGTGCCCACGGTACAGGACTGCCAGACGCTGATTCAGATTATCAACGAAGTAAAACCGGCTCATATGGAACTGGAGCTGGTTGTGCTAAAGCCTTATATTTTTCTGGACCGGCATACCTATCTGGGCATGAACAGTGTGCTGGGTGTTTACCGCAGCTTATCGCTGGACGGGGCGGCAATGCTGCCGTTTGCCGTGCTTGGCAAAGATGCAGCCGGACAGCAGGAGAGGAGAGACTAATGAAAAATTCCAAGTATTTTCCGTTTGAAAGAAATAAATATTTTTACGGCAAGCTGCTGTCCGTGGATGATTTCGAGCTGGAACAAAGGTATGCCAATAACAAGCGCAGGATGACAAACCGCTTCCTTTTGGGCTGCGGCGTGGCGGCGGGCATGTATGTGGTGCGCATTGATGAAAAAACGATTTCCCTGGAAAGCGGTTTTGCGCTGGACGGCCTTGGAAGGGAAATTGTCGTGGATGCTCCGGTTATCCGCAGGCTGTCTTTGCTGGAGGGCTACCGCGCCAGTGTTGAAAACAGCGGGCATGATTATGTCTATTTATGCATTGACTATGAAGAAACGTATGCGGAGCCGGTACATCATATCGCAGGAACTGCGCCCGCGGAAGGAGGCGGCAGCGAATTTAACAAAATAAAAGAAACCTACCGCCTGTATCTGACAGATGCCGCACCGCAGGAGGAAAATCTGGACAAACGGGCGCTGTTTGAAAAGCGCCAGGTGCTTTACTGCGCGCAGGGCATTTCCATCCGGCTCGTGATACCCAGATATGTAAAGGCTGGCACCGTGGCGGAAATCCGCCTGGAAATCGAAAACGTGACTAAAAAATATCTGTCCTTTTCCTGTGAAGCCCTGTTAGAATGCATGGACCAGGAAGGCCAGCCGTCCGTCAGCATCAATTTTAACGAAGCGCAGCATGAAAAGACAGGCAGCTATGTGCTGCGCTATCCGCTTACAGCGGCGGACCTGCCGGGAGCGGAGGCTTCGGTGCAGATTAACGCAAAGAGCATACAGCTGTATTTAAATAAGGAAGCGATGGAGTATGATGCGGGCAGCCTGAATGTTTCCGTGCAGATTGTCGGCGGCGATATCCGAAACCATGTCGTGCAGGATTACTACCGAAGGGCAATGGAGCGCATCGTCAGCAGCAGCCAGACGCAGCGGCTGTATCTGGCCAAAATCTATCTGCTGCGCACATATGACGAGGGGGAGGACGCCTGTGTGATTGACCGGGTGGAAAACCTGCCGTTTCACCAGTATATTCTGAATCAGAACCTGAGCTTTGCGCTGCACCAGCTTGCGATGGACGGAATCGTTTCTGACAGCCGCTGTCAGAATCCGGTTTCGGGCAGCGGCGGCGCACAAAGCGGGAAAACGGAAGGAATGGTCCGGCTTTCCCAGGGCAGTTACTGGCTGGATTTAAACGGCGGCGGCCAGCGGGGCGACCGCTTTTTAAGCGGGGAGATTTCCCACGGGTTAGGCCTTGGCCCGGCTGTGGTAAAGGCAGGGCTCGAGGATGAAAACGGAGCCGTTACCTATGGCTCCAGCGAGATTTTTCCCGATATGGAGCTGCTGCTGGAGTTAGCCGTGCGCGTGTTTCCGGATAAAGGGACGTTTCAGATTGCAGGAAGGCTGCGCGAGCAGGTGATTAAAAGCGGGGTCATGGTACACTGGGCCGCGGTCATGAACGAAGCGGAAAAAGCGGCGAAGAAAATGACCAGAAGGATTTTTATCAAACCGGGCATCTTAGAGCTGGCTGTGCGCGAGAACCACTATCTGGAAGCGGTATGCACCAATATGGAGGATAAGACTGTGGAATGGAGCATACAGGCGCACGGCGGCAGCATCAGTGCAAACGGCATGTATACCGCGCCGAATTTACCGGGCGTTTATGAGATTACGGCGCAGAGCGCGGCTTATCCGGAAGTAAAGGCTTCTATTTTTGCGGTGGTACGGGAGGCATAGCGGATATGCGCCGGGAGGATACAAAGGATGCTTATAGAAACTTATGACAAGGTGTATGCGGTCATCCGGCATTATTATGCCGGAATGCAGACGGACATTTATGTATGCAGATGCAGGTCAGACCATCGGCTTTATGAAATCATCCGTGTGAGGGATAAAAAAATCACGGAAAAGATTATGGAATTTATCAGCGCGCAGAAAAGCAGCCGAAAGTTTTTGGATTTAACCGATGCATTTGTATATGAAGGAGACCTGCATGTCGTATTTTTTCATACAGAGGGCATGACGCTGGAAAAAAAGCTGGAGCAGCCCTGTACGCTGGAGGAACGCATGGAGACTGGCAGAAAGCTGTTAGAGCGGATGATTCTGTCGGGACAGCCGTATTATTTTCAGTGCCAGTGTCTGTGCCCGGAACATATTCTGGTGACGGATTCACTGGATATCCGGTTCTGGTATACGCTGCAGGATGCAGAAAATTACAGTTCTTATACACAGCAGCAGGCGGCGGCATATTTATACCGTGTACTGCAGCTTTTGTCTGCGCCGGAACTGCAAAAAAGAGGACTGAAGCCTTTGGTATTTTATTTCCGGCGCCTGAAAGAAGTCCAGCAGCTGGATTATGTGAAGGAATATGAACAGTATACAAAGACCTTTGAAGAAATCCGAAAGATTCCAAAAGAGGAGCTGGAGCTGTCAGAAAGTTTTATGTACCACGTGTGGGAGCTTTTCAAAAGCGTGCGCAGGCGGATTCAAAAAATGATGCTGGCGCTGATTTTTACCGGGGTGTTTTTTTATATGATTTACTGCATTTACTGGTCTTTCCGGGCGAAAGGGTATGCGCGGCATTTTGATGCGATAGGGACGATGCAGATGGATGAGGAGCAGACATACGATGAAATTTACAAGTAATTTTTCAGCCTCTTTTTTTACATTCGCAAAGAAAATGAGAAGGATTCTCACAGCGCCGTTTGAAACAGCCTGGCGCAGGTTTCGGCAGAAAACAAGTCCGGGCAGTATCTTAAGCAGGGTCAGTGAAGATGTCCGCACAGAGGTTAAGGATATCGTAAAAAAGCCCAAATCGATTGAAGAATATGTCCTGGTCGGGGACCATTTTGCCGCGAAAAAGCTGCTTTATCTGCTGGGCATTTTAATCATGCTTCTGATTATTTTTCTGGTAACGGCTGTGCGGCCGCTGATCATTGCGCGCTGGTTTACGAAAACAATGGTGATTACGGACGAAGCAGTCGCGAATTATACAGGCAGGGTGCGGCTTTTAAGCGAGCGGGATAGAAAAACCGTGCTTTTTACCGGGCGGCTGGAAGACGGCGTGATACAGGGGGACGGAAAGTCTTATGACTATGACGGCAGGCTTGTTTATGAGGGCGGATTCGCGGATGACCAGTATGACGGCGAAGGCAGGCTGTACCGCAGCGGGCGGCTGCTGTATGAAGGCGCATTTGTAAAAAACGAATACGAAGGCAGCGGCATTTTGTACCAGGATAACGGAAAGGTGCTGTACCGGGGCAGCTTCTTGCAGGGGCAGAAGGAAGGGCGCGGAAAGTATTACGATAAAAGCGGCGGGGTCATTTATGACGGACAGTTTCAAAGCGATGCGTTTATGACCGGGTATGCGAAGCTGTCTGATAAAGAAGACGGGCTGGTGTATGAAGGATATATGAAAGAGGGCGCCTATGACGGGGAAGGGAAGCTGTATGAAAAAGGCGCGCTTTTGTATGACGGCGAATGGAAGGAGGGTGTATACGACGGGGAAGGAAAGCTGTACCGGAAAGGAAAGCTTCGTTATGAAGGGGGCTTTGCAGCCGGAGAATATGACGGTACCGGGAAAAAATATACCAAAAGCGGGAACCTGCGTTATGACGGAGCATTCGTTCAGGGTGTATTTGACGGCAGAGGGACGCTGTACTTTTACGATTCCGGCTTTCCGAAATACAGCGGGAGCTTTGCGGATGGAAAATTCGAGGGCAAAGGAAAGCGCTATACCAGACAGGGGTATCTGCGCTATGACGGCGGTTTTGCGGCCGGGGAATATGACGGCAGAGGGACGCTGTATTTTTACGATACGCAGGTACAGAAATACGACGGAACGTTTGCGGCGGGAAAGTTCGAGGGAAAGGGAAAGAAGTATACAAAGCAGGGGTATCTGCATTATGACGGCAGCTATGCCGCAGGAGTTTATGAAGGCAGCGGCGAGCTGTATTATTACGATACGGAAACGGTCAAATACCGGGGAGAATTTGCCGCAGGAGTTTATGAAGGAGACGGGCGCAAATATAACCAGGATGGGCGCAGGGTTTATAAAGGCAGCTTTTCCAAAGGGAAAAAAGAAGGCAGCGGAAAGGAATACGACGCGGTAACCGGAAATGTGATTTATGACGGCATGTTTTCGCAGGGGAAATATTCCGGCGCGGGAAAAGCCTATACGGCTGAAGGAATTCTTTTGTATGACGGGAATTTCGAAGAAGGGGAATACTACGGAGCCGGGAAACTGTATGAGGAAACAGCGGGAACGCTTTTGTATGACGGGAATTTCGAAGAAGGGGAATACCACGGAGCCGGGAAGCTGTTTGATGAGACGACGGGAAATCTGGTTTATCAGGGAGATTTTTACCAGGGGAAGCGCGAGGGGCAGGGAAGTGCGTTTGACCCGGAGGCGCAGGCGCTGATTTATACCGGAGGGTTTCGACAGGGACTGTATGACGGGAACGGAAAGCTGTATAACAGCCAGGGTATTTTATTATACGACGGGGAATTTCTGCTGGGCGTTTATAACGGATCCGGCACGCTGTACCAAAGAGACGGGCAGGACCCGGTAAAGGGGACATTTGTAAACGGCGAACTGAAAGCGCAGGAGGAGCCGGAGGAAGAAAAGGATAAAAAAGAAGATGTGCCGCAGGAAGGGGGAATCTGAATGGCGGATTATACGATTATATCGGATATTGGCAGTGCGTTAGTGCGTATTCTGCGGGAAGGCATGGTGCCGGATGTGATTCCGAATGCGGATGCGGTCGGATTGTGCAGCCCTTCCGACAAAGGGGATTTTGTGCTCGGGCTGTATCTGTATGATATCCGGGAAAGCGAGGAAGTGTTTGAAAGCAGCATGCGCATGTCCGGGCAGAACCAGATGCGTTACCCTTCCAGGTACCTGAATCTGTTTTATATGCTCACAGCGTATTCCATGAGCGATATTAAATTCCGCTCATTTGAAGAACACCGGATTCTGGGCCGGGCCATTCAGGTACTGCAGGACCACCCGGTTTTGGATGATATTTTGCATGAAAACAGCGCGGCATCCGACCGCTATCCGGTAAGGATAGAGCAGCAGCGGCTGGAAAACGACGAAAAAATGCGGCTGTGGAATATGCCGAATGTGCCTTACAAGCTGTCGATGTACTATAAAGTCTCTCCGGTCGAGCTTTCCTCCGCCCGTACAAGAAAAGTGCCAAGAGTCCGCAGAGTGGACATGGATTTTGTGGAAATGGAAAGAAACGGGAGGTGAAGCTATGGCAGGAGGAATCCGCGAACGGGTCAGCGTGTGGGTGTCGCTAGTCCTTGCGGCAGTCGACGATTTCAGCGGCAGGCCGGCTGAAAGAAGCCTGCTGCACGTCTGGATGGAAGGAGCGCCGGAGCCGTCCGCAAAAGAAGGCGGGTATTATGTTTTTACAAATATCCATACATCCTGTGCCCGGATTCACCTGGAAGGGCCGGTGTTCCAGAAAAAGGAGATTGTGCTGGATGAAAAACAGCTGGCGCAGTATGAAGGAACCGTCATGAAGGTGCGCCTGCTCCCGAACCGCTCATATCCGGTGCCGCGCGGGACGACCTGCGTGCAGGGATATGCGCCTGCGCATGCGACGGTCATGGCTTTTGATATGACGATGGAAAACCCGCTCAGGCTGCTCTATGCGTATGAGGCGGGAAGCGGGGAAATCAGCATTTATCATCCCGAAGATATGGACCTGGAGGGCAGGGTATTCTGCATTCAGGATAAGCCAGAAAAAAAGCGGGAGCTGCTTCGCATTCTGTCGCAGTCAGAGGCAGAAAAGAGCAGATACCGGCTGGCCGCGCCGCTTTCAGGCTCTTACAAAAAAATCGGGACAGTCCTGTTTCCGGTTCTGGAAGCAAAAGCGGATAAAACCGGGGAATTTTATATGCCGGCATCGGGTATTCGCGGGGAAAAAGCGGTTTTTGCGTTCTGGCTGGAAGGAGAAGAGGAGCGCCGGATAGAAGCGGAATTAATCAGCGGCAGGCATAACAGCGTTGATATTAGAAAGAGAGCGGGAAAATAAAATGGGACAGTGTGCGTGTGCAGCAGGAGTTTTACAGTGTTCTTTCGGAATGGCGCCGTCGGGCTTTATGGTGCTGCCGGATAAAATGATACTGACGGAAAATAAACCGATGGCAAATATTATGGATTATAAGCCGATGGTCAACATTCTGCCGTTTGGGATGTGCCAGTCGCTGTCGAATCCGACGGTCGCGGCGGCAACGGCAGCGGCGTTTGGCGTTTTAACGCCCATGCCGTGCATCCCGGTGACAGCAGCGCCGTGGACGCCGGGCAGTCCGACCGTGCTTGTAAAAAACATGCCGGGGCTGACAGACAGCTGTAAGCTGATGTGCAGCTGGGGCGGCATCATACAGTTTCAAAATGCCGGAACAGTAAAGGTGCAGATGCCTTAGCAGACAGTATTTTTTAGAAAGAACAGAAGGAACAGAAAACCACAAAAGGCACAGAAGGAATAGAAAACACAGAACAAGCAGAAGAAGCGGAAGAAACAGAAGGAATAGAAGAAACAGAAAGCACAGAAAACAGAAGGAACAGAAAGTACAAAAAACAGAAAAAGCACAGAAATATGATAAGCATAGGAAGCACGGGAAACATGGAGAGAGTACAGAGCATGATAAGCACAGTGAGCCTGGAAGAAATCAAATGGCTGGAATGGCTCCGGGCGGGCATAAATCCCGGCCTGTTCGCAATAGCGGCTGTATGCGCGGCCGCTGCCCTGATTTATATGTGGAGAAATTATAAGCTGGAAGAACTGATTGTGGAATACCAGAAAAAGGCAAAAAAGGAGTCTGAGCCGGGAAAAGCCGCCGAGACAGAAACCGCAGGCATTTATCCGCGCATGGTTCCGGCAGAACTGCTGGAAATCCTGCAGATGAAAGAACCGGAGGACTTTTCGGCGGGAAAGCACAAATACGTGCAGGCGGTCAATATGTCGGTCAACACGAACGAATTTTCAAGGCTGATTCATTCCATGGGAGCGCGGGAGATGTTTGCGTTTATCAACCGTTTTCTGGAACGTGCGGTTCCTCTGATTTATGAGGCCGGAGGAATGGTGGAGACGTACCGTGACGCCGGCATGACGGTTTTATTTTTAAAGGATTATGAACAGGCGCTTGTATCAGCCGTTACAGTCTGCGAGCTTTGGAATGAGCTGTCGCAGCAGATGCCGCAGTATGACAGCTTTACCATCGGCATGACCTATGAGAATGCGATTGCCGGAGCTGTGGGAAACAGCCAGCGGATGGAGCTGTC
The DNA here is from genome assembly GCA_947384955.1 of uncultured Eubacterium sp. GTDB lineage: Bacteria > Bacillota > Clostridia > Lachnospirales > Lachnospiraceae > Eubacterium_J. Next base: position 18,797 of record CANDJC010000024.1, read on the forward strand.
TGTATTATCCGCGGAATCCGGCGGGCTGTCGGACTGGCTGCGGAGCATTGCGGCCAGGTATTATGCGAGAATCCTTGTGGCGGATTCCTATGCGGAGCTGATTTCGGACTTTCAGCAGAAATTTCATACGCGGCTTTTAGGCTATGTGTATATCCGGGATACAGACAGCATCTGCCAGATTTACGACGTGTTTGACGGAGATGCCTGGGAGGTGCGCAGCCTCAAGCGCCAGACAAAAATTCTGTTTGAAAAAGGCGTTTCCCTGTATGCGCAGCAGCAGTACGGACAGGCCAGGCAGTATTTTATCGAAGTGCTGAAAACCGACCGGTCTGACCGGGCAGCGAAAGAATATATCTATCGCTGCGAGCAGCGGCTTCAAAATCCCGGAAAAGAGGGAGACATTTATATGGAGCGTTACGGATGATTCTGATAGCGGAATAACAGTACCGTGCTGTCCTGGGACTGTACGGTGCCGGCTTCAAAATCGAGAATCCGTGCAAAGAAGCGGTCCGTAATCGTTTTCAGGGAAAATTCTTTTTGAAGCAGCCCGGAAAGTGTCTGCGCCGCATAATCCGTGCCAAAGAGAAACCCCTTTGGACTGACCGCGTTTGCTATCCCGTCTGTATGGAGAAACAGGATATCGCCCTGTGAAAGCACTGTCTGCTGCGGCGGATAGGCCGCCTGGTCAATGGAAGCAAGCGGAAAGCAGTTTTTGCAGGCAAGCGGCTCAAATGCGCTGCCCGGCTTTTTTAATAAAACGCGGACGCTGTTTCCGGCAGCCGTATAGGTGAGCAGCCCGGTGGTTAAGTCAGTCACCGCGAGAAATACGTTTACGGTCAGCCCGGCATGGTTATTTCTGCTCAGCTGGCTGTTGACATCGGCAAGGATGCGGTCCGGCGGCAGCTTCAGAGTGGCATAGCTGCTGATTAGGGCGGCGGTAATGGCAGAGAACATGCAGGCCGGGATGCCGTTTCCGCTGACATCTCCGGCAAACAGGCACAGCGTATGGTCGTCAGACAGAAGGAAATTATAAAAATTGCCCCCGATGGCTCCGCATGGTTCCATGCGGGCATAAATGTCAAAGTCCTTCCGTCCGGGAAATGCGGGATACTGATAAGGAAACAGGTTTTCCTGAATCTGCCTGGCCGCTTTATATTCTGCGGCGGTCTGCTGCTTAGCGGCGGATGCGGATGCCAGATTTTCCATATACTGGCGGATATCGGTTTCCATTTTCGAGAGCGCGTCTGCAAGTGTTTCGATTTCATCTCCGGTATGTATTTTCTCCAGCGTATCGGACATGCCCAGGCTGGAAATAAAGCGGGAAGCGTGGTCTGTGATTTTTTTAATCGGCGTAATTACCCTGCGGTTCATGTAAGACATGCTGGCAGTCAGAAACAAAAGAACCAGCACGGCTGCAAGCCCGACCGCATAGACCAGATACTGGCGGAGCGTTTCGTGAATCTGCTGCGCACTGGACTGCACGCATAAAAGAGCAGCAATGCGGTTACTGCTGTCATAAACCGGTACAAGCGCGAAAAAATTGAATCCGTAAACGGCGCTTTCCATCGAAGTCAGATCACCGCTGCTGTCAAAGCCGTCATAATAAACGGATTCGATTTTTTCTTTAAACTGCTGCGGGTACGGGGCACAGGCGCCGAGCGGGTTTTCCATATCATGGTCGATAAAGGTATCTATGATATACAGATAACTGCCGTCTGCGGGTTCATTGACCTGTACGATAAAAATGGAAATCGCGTTCATATTTTTGCGCAGCTCTTCGAGGCGTGCCTTCAGGCGCAGACAGCTTTCGGATTCGAAGCCTTCTGCCAGGTACCGGCGCAGCGCGTCGCCGTCTGTCATGGAGCGCGCCTGGTAAGCGACGGAATAAATACTGGTATTATATAATTTTTCGATATTTGTCCGGTAGACATAATAGCCGATGGAGCAGCTCGCCGTTAAAACCGCGAGTGCAAGAAGGAAAATACTCAGGTTGAATTTTCCGTTTAATGTGTGAAAAAGGTACTTTTTGTTTTGGGAATTTTTTCTCATGCAGGCCTCCTGTAATAACGTTTGATTCTGTAACAACAGTATTCGTTTTATTATAGGCGCGGAGTCTATACAAAATAATAAACAAAGCATTCGGATGCAGAATGCAGCCTGAAAAAAGGAGGACTTTTATGCTTCGAAAATGGATAAGCCTGGCGCTGCTCGCCCTTCTGGCGTTTCCGGTCTGGGTACTGGCACAGTCTCAGAGCGGCGGGACGGATGCGGCGGCGTATGAGCAGGCAGAAAATTACTTTGCAAAAAAACAGGCAGATGCCGGACCCTGTACAAAGCCGGACGGCTCGAAATTTACCATTGGCTACGTAGACCTGGACCCGTATCCTGCGACCGGGGAATGGCTTTACCGGTTTATCGAGCAGCTGCGGGCAGACGGGTGGATTGCTTATTCCGGCGAGCTGCCCTTTGACGTGCACAATACCGATGCAAAGAGGCTGATTGAGTATCTTTCGCATCAGGACCTTGGGGACTATCTGCAGTTTTCCGGCGAAGTGAATTATTATATTTCAGAAAGCTGCGACGGGGAAGCATTTGTAAGAAAAGACTTGCAAAAGCATGTGCGGCAGAAAGATATCGACCTGCTTTTATGTCTCGGCACACAGCCGGCGGAGCTTGTCATCCACAAAATGGGAATTACGCAGGTGCCGGTTATGGTAACGGCGGTTGTCGACCCGGTTGCATCCGGGCTGGTCGAAAGCGAAGAATATTCCGGGAAGCCGAATGTCTGGGTACATACAAACAACGGGATTTATACCAATCAGATGAAGCTTTATTATGACAGCTGCCCGTTTCAGAATATCGGCATGGTATATTACGATGAGTCCATTGCTTCTTTAGAATCTTACCAGAAGGCCGCGGATGAGCTGGGCTTTGTGATTACGGCGGAAAAAATCAGCCCAAAGGTTACGGACACCTATTATGACAGGCTGGAAAAAATTTATCGGAAGTTAGCTGCCCGGGGGATTGACGCGTTTTTATTAAACAGCGACATTATCAAAGACGAAAGCCGCATCCGGCCGCTGCTGGAGATTTTTTATGAAAAGGACATACCGGTTTTTGTGCAGACGAGCGAATATTATGTCAGGGACGGAGCGGTGATGCTGATTGAAAGCCTGGACGCGCAGCTGGCGGCGCCGTTTTTAACAGGCACGATGTCACAGATACTGAACGGGAAAAGGCCGGGCGAAATCAGCCAGAGCTTTGTCACGCCGCCGTATTTAAGCATCAATCTGAAAGCGGCAGACCAGACTGGGTTTCCGGTTACCGAGGATATGATTCTTTCGGCCGGAAGGCTGTATCACTATATCGAAACAGTGCTGCCGGAAGAATGAAAACAGGGAGGGCAGGAGGAATGAAGCAGTTAAAAAAAGATATTGTTGCCATTGTCATTTTAATCGTACTGACGCTGCTGAGCCTTGAATTTGTAAGCTGGGTCTGCCGGATGGCATTTGAAAATACCTGTATCGAGCTGGAAGAACAGTATCTGTCGGCGGAAACAGACGAGATTGTAAAAAATATCGAAAATTCGATTAATTTCGGCAAGACACTGGATAACTATTACGGCATGGGGGATGTGCTGGCACAGACGGCGGGACTGTCAGACAGCGGGCTGAAGGCCGTGATTTTAAATGCGGACGGAAAAGTGCTGTATGCTTCTTTTCATGAAAAGGAGCCGGAGCATGTGGATGACCTGGCCGCTTTGTATGCGAAAGCGTTTCAGGAGAACTTAAAGACCGTATCGGGAGGCGGAAAAATCGAGGCAGGCTCGAAAACGTGTATGGTTTTTCCGGTTTATGAACGGAAAAATAACCTGGCAGGATATCTGTGCGTGCTTTATCAGCCGCGGAATCTGATTCACGCAGAGCATAAGGTCCGCACACAGACGGCGTTATTTATCATACTGGAGCTTGTGTCCGTTCTTTTGATGCTGGCGCTTACGTCCTATTCGGTGCATCAAAAGCCAAAAGCCGGGCAGCTTGTATCGTCGCTGTTTATGATGGGCGGGATGCTCTGCTATATTCTGTTTTTGTTTTTTTCCTACCGCGGCAGCTATCATACGCTGGTAGAGCAGAAGGCCCGGCAGGCGGCGGTGTCCGTGCAGGAGACGGTCGAAGGGCTGCTGGACAAAGGACTGGACGCGGACCAGCTTTACCGGATTGACCATTATATTAAAGAACGGGCAGAAAGCTCGCAGTCCATACAAAAGATTACGCTTCTTACCGGCAGCAGGCAGGAAACGGTGAAAGATATTAATAAAAAAGCGCTGTATTTTTCCGCCGCATCCGGTTTAGTTACAATGGAAGTGGAAATTAACCAGGATTACATTCAGGAAAAAATCAATCTGATGCTTCTGACCTTCGGCGCGATTTTCGCCGTATGCCTGATGATTGCCTATGAGCTTACAAACCTTGCGGGAATCATTTCCGTGCGGCTGTCTGAGGATTTTAACAAAAGGACGCCGAACCAGGCGGCGGGCATTTCCGCGCAGATACGCGTGCTGTCCTTTATGGCTTATACGGCCAGCTACGCCAGCATGCCGTATGCGGCTGTGATTATGCGCTCCTGGAATGCCTCCGTATTCGGGCTTCCGGCATCGGTGAGCGCGTCACTTCCGCTGACGGCAGAGCTTTTGTCCATACTGGCAGTTTCGGCGCTGATTCAAAACGTTTTTAAGGGCGTTCGTCCAAAGCGGCTGATGATTTTTATTTTTCCGTTTCTGATGCTGGGCAATGCCGCCTGCATCAGCGTGGATTCGCCGCTGCTTTTAATCGGGCTGCGTGCGTTTACCGGAGCCGGGACGGCGTTTTTAAAATACTGGCTGAATCATATTGTAGCGGCAGGCTCTGCGGATGAGGAAAGTTTCAGCCTCAACTGCGGCAGGCTCAATGCCGGGCTGTTAGGCGGGATTACGGCAGGAGCTTCCCTGGGCGCCGTTACGGCACAGGCTATGGGCTATCAGTTTAACTATCTGTTTACGGCAGCGGTGTATGTGATTCTGGCGCTCTGGGCGCTGCTTACGATGCCGTGGCAGCTGCTGGCACAGCCGCAGGAGGAAGACGCGGACGTAAAAGAAAACAGCTCCGGCAGCTTTGCGGGCATTTTTGAAAATCCAAAGATTCTGCTTACGCTTTTATTTGGCTGCGTGCCGTTAAATATCGGGCTGATGTATGTGGTGTCGTTTATTCCTTCTTATATGAGCAGTATCGGGCAGAGCGCGGCGGCATCCAGCTATGTGTATCTGGTAAACGGCATCGCCGGGATGTACCTGGGTGTTTTTGTACTGAAGCTGTTAAAAAAGAAATCGTTTTATGTATCGGCCGCTGCCGCGCTGTTTTTAGCGGCTGGCGGGATGCTGTGCCTGCTAATCAGCAAAAGCCTCGGGGCCGTCATGCTTTCGGCGGCGGTGCTCGGGCTGTTCGACGGCTTTGGGACGCCTTCGATTACCAGCTATTTCACCGGATTATCGCCGGACCATTCCGATACGGCAGGCATGATGACGATTTTTGGCATTGTCGGCAGTGCGGTACAGATTGTATGTCCGTTATTGTACGGAATGCTGATTCAGGCGGACGGAAAGACGGCGAATCTGGCTGTGTTCGGCGCTGCCTACCTGCTTATGGCAGTTTTATTTACACTCACATGCAGGCCGGGGAAAAGGCACGCATGAGGGCAGATGCGGCGGCAGATAGGAACAGGGCATGGAAGAAAACAGCGCGGCGAAAGACGGCGGGAAGGAATACGGCATGGATAAAAACAATATGAGACATATGGGTGAAATCAGCATGGAAGGGAGCGCGTTATCGAAGCTGAATGAGGACACACAGGACTTTGAGGCGTCGCAGGAACGCACGCTGCTTAAAATCCTGCAGGACAATCAGGATACGGTATACGGCAGAAGATACGGCTTTGCGGGCATTCGTTCCGCTAAGGAATACCGTAAGAAGGTGCCGGTTACGGTGTATTCGGATTATGAGGAGCTTATACGCCGGATGCTGGCCGGGGAAAAGCAGGTGACGTCTGCCTATCCGCTGCGTTACTGTGTCGTATCATCCGGCACGACCGGGAAAAATAAATATATACCGGTCGCAGATACCGGCATCAGCCTTTATGAGCGCTATGTCTTTCAGTGCGCCGGGGATGTCATCTGCGAGTATTACCAAAAGAACGGCAGGAAGCTGTCAAAAGAAGAACTGACCGCGCGGGTATTCCGCTTAAATGAAGTCCGCTGCGGCAGGCTGGAAAACGGCTGTAAGACGCTGATGATGTCCAATGCTGTTTATCAGAGAAGACTCGAAGAGGGAACCTTTGATTTTCATACGTTTACGTCGCCGGAGCAGGTGCTGTTTCCCCAATATGAGATGGATATGAATTATTTAAAGCTGCGCTATGCACTCGCCGATAAGCAGGTAACCGGAATCGAAGGCGTTTATGTGCATCAGGTGTTAAATATCCTGCATTACCTGGAACAGAACTGGGAGCGGCTGACACAGGACATTGCGGACGGTATTATTCACAAGGATATCCAGGTGCCGCAGGAAGTCCGCAGCCAGCTAGAGCCGGGGCTTGTGCCGATGCCGGAGCGTGCGGCGAAGCTGCGGGAGGAGTTTGAGCGAGGATTTGATACGCCGGTTGTTCCGCGCATCTGGAAAAACATCCGGTATGTTATGGCAGTCAGCGGGGATGTTTTTGATGCTTATATGAAGAAGCTGCGGCGGTATATCGGAACGACGCCGTATCACTATCTGCTTTACGGTGCATCCGAAGGCATCTTTGCTGCCGCAGCTGGCATTGACTATCCGGGCCAGTATATTTTTGCACCGGAGCTTGGCTACTGCGAATTTCTGCCGGAGGGTACGGAAAATCCCCGGGATGTCTGCGGGGTTCAAAATCTCGAAATCGGGAAACGCTACGAGCTGATTCATACCGGCTATGCCGGGCTGTACCGCCACCGGATGGGGGATGTGCTGGAAGTGACCGGATTTTACAACAGCGCGCCGATGGTAAAATTCTGCTATCGCAGAGCGCAGGAGGTCAATCTTGCGGGTGAAAAAATGGACCAGGAAACCCTTTCCCACGCAGTCAGGGATTTTGCGGCGGCATACGGGATGGAAATCGAAAATTTCTGCGTCTATCCGGATACGGACAAAATACCGGCGGAATATGTTCTGCTGCTCGAATCGCCGCAGGCCGGGCATGCGGATATGCCAGGGCTGGAAGCCGCAGAAACAATGGACAGGCTGCTGCGAAAGCACAATATAGACTATGACGACTGCCGCAGGCTGAAAGAAATCGGGCCTTCGAGCGTGTATTTTTTAAAAAACGGTACGACGAAGCTGCATATGGAATATCTGCGGAAACGCGGGATGGACGTTTCCCAGTACAAACCGGTCCGCGTAATTGATACGCCGGAAAAGAAGGCGTTTTTCTTTGGGAATATTTTAGACGGTCGTTCATAAAAAGGCTTTACAGGCCGCGCCCCGGTATGCGGAGCGCGGCCTGTTTTGCATTAGTTCTTCTGTCCTGCAAGAAACGGCTCGGAAAAACGGTGATTGAAAAATTCTATTAAAGGACCCATAAAAAACGCGGTGATCAGGGTTCCGATGCCTGGCAGAAGCCCGGACAGCGTGCCGATGATAACGCACAGCAGGTCGCATGCAATCCGGACGAATTTAAACGGCAGCCTGCGGCTGCGCGAAATTACAATCGGGATGGCGTCATAAACGGATACCCCTAAATTGGAGGTCATGTACAGAGAAGATGCAAAGCACATGACCAAAACTCCGATAGCCAGAAACAGCACCCGCACTGGAAGGGCCGGGTCTGGTGCACAGTATGTAATCACGCCTGCGGTAAAATCCACGATATACCCGGTCAGAAACATGTTAACCAGTGTCGCCACACCCAGGCAGTTTCTGGCGATAAACAGGTCTATCAGCAGCAGTATGCCGCTTAATACCGTATAGTACACGCCGTAAGATATGCCCGGCTCGAAAAAGCGTCCCCAGACGCCTTGTGCAAAGCACTGGAACGGATCTACGCCAAATCTGGAACATTTGAAAAATCCGACCGCAGCCGCGCATAAAATGACACCGGCGGCAGTCATAAACACTCGTTTTTGAAAATTATCCGGCAGCTTCATGTTTTTTCCTTTCCTGTCTGTTTGTTTTGTCAGTAAGATACTGTTTTGGCACTTGCCCGGATGGGTCAGGCAGATACAAAGCGGATGGTCGATTCTCTTGCAATAATGCGGGACTCCAGCTCATACATGCAGGGCTCTGTCCCGTTGTTTATCTGATCCAGCAGGATTTCCACGGATTTTTTCCCAATCTCATCTAAAGGCTGCGCCAAAGCTGTGAGCTTGGGGCTGATTTCTTTTGCCAGCAGAGAATTATCAAAACCGGCAATGGCGATATCCTGCGGCACGGCATAGCCTAATTCACGGAAAGCGGTAATGGCTTCACAGGCGGTAATGTCATCGTTGGCCAGATATGCTTCACTGTGCAGCCCCGATTCTGCTGCGTACTGCTTTACCAGCTTATAGACCAGGCTGGCGTTCATGTTCTTCGGAGCCGGACATTCAATTACATCGGTAAGCTGAATCTGGCTGGCAGATAAATACTGCTGGAATCCGGCATATTTCAGGGCAGAGGTTGATTCTCTGGTGGGGCCGATATATCCTATTTTCTGAAAACCCATGTTCAGAAAGTGGCGGGCAATCTGCTGGCCTCCGCTGTAGTGGGAGATATATACACTGCTGAATCCATCCATTCGTTTGGTAATCATTACCGCAGGAACCTGCAGGCGCTGATAGGCGGGCGGGCTCTGCTTTGTGGAGACCGGAACGGCAATGATACCGTCCACCTTCCGCTGGCGCAGCTGGGCGAGAATATTTTTTTCTTTGTCCAGGCTGCGGTGGGTGCTGCAGATAATAATACTGTATCCTTCATAAAATGCCTGGTTTTCGATAGATTCTATAATTTCGCTGAAAAAAGGGTAGGCAATCTCCGGGACCAGCAGGCCTATGATGTTCGTCCTGTTTCCAGCCAGACTCTGGGCAATGAGATTGGGCTCGTAATCCAGCTCTTTCACCCAGCGGAGCACTTTTTGCCGTGTCTCCGGCCTGACAGAAGGGTGGTTGGAAAGGACTCTGGAAACGGTAACTCTGGAAACGCCCGCTTTGTCGGCAATATCCTGCATACTGACCACGGCAGTCCCTCCTTTCTTCTTACACAGAATGCTGCGGTCTGCTATTCATCTTACTGATTTCATCTCTTAACATAAAATATTTTATTCCAGACACTTATGATTGTCAAGAATGAAAAGAGCCGCCCTTATGGGAGGCTCTTTTGACGTTTTGTTATGCTTTCAGGAGCATCAGCTGGTCGCCGGGCATAAGACTGCCAGAGGCGGATGTTTCCACGGATGTCAGATCATCAGAATTCGTAACGATTACCATGATGGTTGCAGGGTGGCCTGCTGCCTTGATTTTTTCAAGATCCATGGTCAGCAGAAGGTCTCCTTTTTTTACCGCCTGTCCTTCTTTCACATGGCTGGTAAAGCCGTCGCCATTCATGGAAACGGTATCTATGCCTGCGTGAATAAGCAGTTCTACGCCGGCTGCCTCAATGCCTATCGTGGAGGAAAGCATGGAACAGAAATTAATTTTTTTAGATATTGACGGTACGCTGACGGAACCGGGGAAAAATGTCCCGCCCGCATCTGCAGTGGATGCGGTTACGCGGGCAAGGGAAAAGGGCCACAAAGTGGTATTATGCTCCGGAAGGAATTACGGGATGCTCTTTCCTGTAATGAAGTATGGCTTTGACGGGCTGGCTGCCAGTGCCGGAGGCTATATCGAGTATAACGGCCAGGTGGTTTATGACTGTCCGATGAACCCGGAGCAGCAGGCCAGGGTATTAGATATTTTTAAAGAAAGCGGCATTTACCGTACCATAGGAGGCAGAAATCATAGTTATACGGACGAGGGCTTTAAGGAATTTCTGGCAGAAAATATGCAGTCGAAGGCCAACAGCGAACTGCTGCGGTGGCGCGTTCAGATTGAAAAGGAACTGGGCATTCATCCGATGTCTGAATATGACGGCGAGCCTATTTATGGAATGGCATTTATGAGCCGCGGGGCAGAGAGGCTGAAAAAACCGATGCAGCTGCTGCAGGAGGAGTTTAATTTCTGTATACAGGATGAGGATGCCTGCGGCATCGTAAACGGAGAGCTGTCAAGCAAGGCTTTTGATAAAGGAAAGGCGGTGGAAAGACTGTGCGATTTTCTGGGGATTTCCAAAGAGGATACGATTGCTTTTGGAGACAGCATGAACGACATGGAGATGCTTGAGGCTGCGGGGACGGGGGTATGCATGGCTGGCGGCAGCCCTTCCCTGATGCGGACTGCCGACATGGTATGCCCGCCGGTAACGGAGGACGGACTGTACAGCGCTTTCGAAAAACTAAAATTGCTATAAGATAGTTTTCTAAAACGGAGCGGGATGTAAAAGGGCAGGAACGATTTCCTGCCCATATCAGACGTTTTGCGTGTCTGCTTCGCCGCTGTCCGTAGTTTTGCTGTCCGTAGTTTCATTACCTGTAATTTCACTGTCCGTAATTTCACTATCCGCAGTATTCAGTTCAGACGTGCAGTGTCCGCACCGCACAGCCCCGTATGGAATCTCCATCAGGCAGTAAGGGCAGGTCTTAACCGCGGGCTCGCTGGGCGGTTCTTCTTTTTCCTGTTCTAAATGTGCCAGCTTCGCAGCTTTGGCCTGCAGCGCATTCAGTCCTTTCAGCATCAGAAAAATAATCAGCGCCATCAGAAGGAAATTTACAACCGCGGTTATAAATTTTCCATAATTCAGGGTTACTTCTCCTAAGATATTTACGGACAGCTGGTCAAAATTCATGCCGCCGAATAGTCCAAGGACCGGGGATATGATATCTTCGGTCAGGGATGTGACGATACTGGAAAACGCCCCGCCGATTAAAACGCCGACTGCCATATCCATAACGTTTCCGCGGGAAATAAAGTCTTTGAATTCGCTGATAAAACCTTTTGCTTTCATTGATAAATCCCTTTCTTATGTAGTGTAGAATCTGTATCGTTTTGTATCTTTCATATAGTAATTGATTTTTTGCTTTTTGTCTACTCTTAAATTTTATGACATTTGCCGTGCCAGGCAGATGTCTTTTCTATTTCTCTTGTGCAAACGTCCCGAATGCAGTATAATCGGATATTATAATATGTATCTGAATTTCCAAAAGAAATCTAAAAGCGCAGGGAGGAGCATTCATGTACCATTGCAGGATACAGTTTTATTTCACAGGCGAACCGTGCCGTGCATTTGATATGATAAAGGAAATAACCCCGTACACAAACTTTACACATGAATATACATGGAGTAAACAGATGAATCCGGATGCCGCGGCCGCAGCGGATGTGATACTGTCAAACCTGGAAGGAGTCCGTGCCGATGAAGCTGTGCGGGCGCTTTTAGGAGCAAAGCGCGCGGAAACGCAGCTGATTCTGCTGCTGGATAAAAGCCAGATGGACAGCATTACGGATTCTTTTTGTGAAATCAAAGATATGTGGACAGTTCCGGTGACAGACGCCGAAATCCGCTTCCGCTATGAGCGGTGGCGTCAGGATTATAAAATGAGCAAAGACCTCTGGCAGGCGGAGCATTTTTTGGAAACAACGATTAATCATGTGCCGAACCTGGTCTGGTATAAGGATAAAAACGGCATTCACGAAAAAGTAAATAACAGCTTCTGCCAGACAGTCGGGAAAACAAGACAGCAGGCAGAGGGACGCGGGCACGCTTATATCTGGGATGTGGAACATGATGATCCGGCATGCATCGAATCCGAAAATGAAGTAATGAATCACCGCAGGACATTCGTTTCGGAAGAACTGGTGCAGACCGGGGCAGGCACGCGCACGCTGATGACCTACAAGTCTCCGCTTTACGATTTGGACGGCAGCGTGATGGGAACGGTCGGCGTTGCCATTGACGTCACGCAGGAACGGGTGTATGAACAGGAGATTGTGCAGAAAAATGAGACACTGGAGAAAATTTTTACGACCATTGACTGCGGTGTCATCCGGCATACGTCAGACGGCAGCCGCGTGCTGAGCATTAATCGGGCTGCGCTTAAGATACTAGGGTACGAGTCCCAGGAGGAAATGGAAGCGGACGGGTTTCAGACGGTTGCGGGCTCGATTCTGGAGGAAGACAGGGCGCGGTTTACAGAATGCATCAAAAAGCTGGAGAAGGAAGGAGACAGCGTCAGCACAGAATACCGCGTCAGACATAAAAACGGAGAAATTCTGCATATTATGGGAAATGTAAAGCTGCTTATGGAAAACGGAGAGCTGTTTTACCAGCGGTTTTTACTGGACTGTACGGCTCAAAAGCTCCAGGAAAAGAAAAGGGAGAAGCGCCAGGCAGAACTGGCGCATGCACTGACTGTTGATTATAATATAGTCTGCTTTTTTAACCTGAATTCGGGAAAAGGAGTTCCGATACGCAGCGACGGGTGCGACGGGGGAGCGTTTGCCGTAGATAAGCATGGAAATATCTTTTTTGAACAGAGTATGGAAAAATACATCCAGACAGTTGTTTATGAGGAAGACAGGGAAAAAATGCGCCAGTTCTGCAATGTGGATGATTTGCGGAAAAATCTGGCTGAGCATGTCGTGCAGCATATCAGCTACCGCGCCGCTGTCGGAGACGAGGTGCTTTATTATCAGCTCAAAGCGGTGCGGACTGGCAGCTGGAACATGCAGTGCGGGATTGTGATTGGCCTTCGCAGCGTAGACGCGGAAATCCGCAAGGAGCTGGAGCAGAAAAATCTGCTGGAAACCGCGCTGATGCAGGCGAACCGCGCAAGCAAGGCAAAGAGCGTCTTTTTATCAAATATGTCTCATGATATCCGTACGCCGATGAATGCGATTGTCGGGTTTACAGCGCTTGCAATTGCACATATCAATCAGCGTGAGCAGGTAGAGGAATATCTGAAAAAGATAATGACCTCGGGCAATCATCTGCTGAGCCTGATTAACGATGTGCTGGATATGAGCCGCATTGAGAGCGGCAGGATGCATCTGGACGAGAAGCCGTGCAGCCTGCCGGATATCCTGCACGGGCTGCGCAATATTTTACAGGCAGATATTCATGCAAGACAGCTGGATTTATTTATGGATGCGGTGAATATTGTGCATGAGGATATCTGCTGTGACAAGCTGCGGTTAAACCAGGTGCTTTTGAATCTTTTGGGCAACGCGGTCAAATATACGGGCGCGGGCGGCATGATCAGCATGCGGATTACAGAAAAACCGGGAGCCGCTGAAGGAAGAGCGGATTACATATTTACCATCCGGGATACCGGGTTTGGAATGAGCGAGGAATTTGTGGCGCATATTTTTGAACCGTTTGAGCGGGAAAAAAACAGCACCATCAGCGGAATTCAGGGAACCGGGCTCGGCATGGCTATTACAAAAAACATTGTGGATTTGATGAACGGCACGATTGCGGTTAAAAGCGAGCTGGGCAGGGGCACGGAAGTGACCGTCTGTTTTTCCTTCCTCCTGCACGACGGGGAAAAGCAGCAGCTGGATATTCCAAAGCTGAAAAACTGCCGGGCGCTTGTGGTGGACGATGATTTTAATACATGCGACAGCGTGACCTATATGCTCAGCCAGATAGGGATGCGGGCGGAATGGACGCTTTCGGGAAAGGAGGCGCTGCTGCGCACGCACCAGGCGGTAACCAGAGGGGATAATTATACGGTTTATGTCATCGACTGGATGCTTCCGGATATGAACGGAATAGAAGTGACCCGCAGAATCCGCAGGGAAATGGGCGACGAGGTGCCGATTATCCTGCTGACGGCTTATGACTGGAAGGATATCGAGGACGAGGCAAAAGAAGCCGGTATTTCGGGATTCTGCAGCAAGCCGCTGTTTTTATCCGAGCTGAGGGGATGCCTGCATTCGATTGTAGAGACGGAAATGCGGGAGCCTGCAGGCCGGGAAGAAGAGCCGCAGACACATCATACCGGGCATATTCTGCTTGCGGAGGATAATGAGATTAATCAGGAAATTGCAGCGGCGATTCTTAAGGACGCGGGATTTACGACGGAGATAGCCGGAAATGGGAAGACCGCGGTTGAGATGCTTCGAAATTCTGCCCCGGGGTATTACCAGCTGGTGCTGATGGATGTGCAGATGCCGGTCATGGACGGCTATGAGGCGACAAAAGCAATCCGGAACCTGGAAAACAGAGAGCTTGCTTCGATACCGATACTGGCGATGACGGCGAATGCGTTTGAAGAAGACAGGCAGCAGGCAATCGAGTGCGGAATGAACGGGCATCTGGCAAAGCCGATTGATGTTGAGGTGCTGCTGGATACACTGGACAGGATTCTGTCCTGAATCTTCAGGAAAGCGTGAACAGGGCATGAAGTACAAAAAAACGCGGAAACGGACACTGAAAGCAAAAATGATGCGCACAGTCATGCTGTGTGCCTTAGCGGGCATACTGGCGGCAGGAATGGTTTCGTATCTGACCATCCGCATGATACAGGATGACAGCATGCAGGACAATATGAAGCTGTATCTGGACCAGCTGACGGAAAACACCGACCGGGCATATTTCGATATGCTCAATATCGCGAACCAGATGGGGCCGGACGGTCTGATTGGCAGCGTGACGGACGCCTATCTTATGGCGCAGGATAATTTTGAGCTGTATGTGGGGCAGAAAACGCTCCGTGAGTAGCTGACAGGGCTTGGATATGTCAATACAAAGCTGATGGGGGCTAATTATTTCGACGCGCGAAAGGGAGAGGAGCTTATCAGATGCATGACACCCAGAGAGCTCGGCAGGCAGTACATGAGCGTCCCCGCTGTAGCGGAATGCGCGGGAAATACGATGCAGGCGGCGCATGAGGATTATCTGGGAATCGGCGCAAGGACTGTATTTTCCGTCAGAAAGAACGCGGTATTTGGAAATGGAAAGAACCTGGATATCTATGTCGAAGTAGAAGCCGGCATGGAAGTGCCGGAAGAAATCAACCAGGACAGGCATCCGTATACCGTTATGCAGATGGACCAGGACGGCATTGTGCGTTACAGTACCAATCCGGTGATTATCTGCGGACAGCAGCTGTCAGCAGAGCTGCCGGAGCGGGGAAGCTACTGTATGACAAAGCAGGAAGGGTATCAGATTATGATATACCGCAGCAGAATCGGATACATGAACGCGGCGGCCCTTCCGGCGGATATCTGCCAGAAGGAAGTGCGCCTGTGGCGGTTTAAGATGTTTGCTGTGATTGCCGTTTCGTTTCTTGTATTTTCCGTATCGGTGGTGCATTTATACGGGTTTATCTGGCGTCCGCTGCATCTGCTGCGCAGGCAGATGATTCAGGTAGGAGAAGGCCGGCTGCAGGAAACGCCGCAGGTATACGGCATTGAGGAATTTGATATTCTGATGGAAGAAATCAGCCATATGAAAAAACAGATTGCCAGTCTGATACACAGCATGGTGCAGAAAGAAAAAGACGTGCAGAGAACCGAGTATGAGAAGCTGCTGTATCAGATTAACCCGCATTTTCTGCTCAATACGCTGAATTCCGTCCAGTGGATGGCAAGGCTGCGCAATCAGAAGGATATCAGCGATTTTGTCCAGAAGCTGAAAATGCTGCTGTCTTATAATCTGGGCAAGGAAGGCAGCGAGACGACGCTGCGGCTCGAACTGGATATCCTGGATAAATATATTGCCCTGCAGCAGATGCGGTATGACTTTACAGTCGAAATGAATGTGGAAGAAGGAGAATACCTGGACCAGCCGATGGTCCGCATGCTCTTGCAGCCGCTTGTGGAAAATGCCATCCGCTACGGGCTCGGAGAAGATGAAAAAATCAGCATACAGGTATTTGAAGACCATAAGCGCGGGCAGGCGGTCATTACGATTTCAGACAGCGGAAAAGGGTTAAGCCAGGAAGAAATCGACCAGATTAACGAACCGTTTGACTATAAGCCGGACAGCCGAGGGAATGAAAACCGCGGAATCGGGCTGCGGTATGTAAAAGCTGTGCTGGATTCTTTTTATGACGGACAGACCAGCCTGTTTGTAAACAGCAGAAAAGGAATCGGAACCAAAATTACCATACTGCTTCCGGAAAAAAAGCCGGATATGCAGAATCGAAAAAAGGCGGCGCATACAGATGAAAGTATTGATTGTGGATGATGATAAGCTGGCCAGACAAGGGCTGATTGCTGTCATGAACTGGGAAAAATACGGGTTTGAGGTGGCAGGCGATGTGCAGAATGGCAAGAAAGCGCTGGAATTTTTAGAAAAACATCCGGTGGATATCGTATTTACGGATATTGATATGCCGGAAATGGACGGATTTCAGCTGATGCAGCAGTGCCAGAAGAAGCATCCTTCTGTCTCGTTTGTCATCTTTTCGGTCTATGAAAATTTCCGTTATGCACAGGCTGCGATTCGCATGGGCGCTTTGGATTATATTTCCAAAATCAGCTTTGAGCCGGATGAATGCGAGCAGGTACTGGGGCAGATTCGCGCAAAATTCGAAAAAACAGGACGCCAGGCCAGGGAAGAAGACGATAAGGATTTAAAGGCGTTAGAAGACGGCTGGATGAGCCTTAGCTGGATTTTTGACGAACGGCGGCTGGAAGGTTTATGCAAAGACACAGCCGCGGCGGGGGCGCGCAGTGCGGAGCGCATTTTTATCAAGAGCTTTCATAATCTTCAGATGATGATGGGGAAAGAAGAAAATGAATTCCCTTCCCTGGACAGCGTCGGGGAAATGCTGGCGTGGGTAAAGGAGTGGCGCGGAAAGGTATACGAACGGTGCGTGCGCGGGAAATATGAAAACGATATTTATTCGTTCGCGTTTGTGGCGGCTTATGTCAGAATGCATGTCTGCGAAACGCTGAAGCTGGAAGACGCTGCCAGGCAGATTGGCATGAGCAGGAGCTATTTCAGTGCAAAATTTAAAGAAATGACAGGAGAGACATTTCATAATTTTGTCATCCGCCAGAAAATGCAGGAAGCGGCGCGCAGGATTGCGGGCGGAAAACAGACCGTCACCCAGGCTGCATCAGACCTTGGCTATGATAATTTTCACTATTTTGCGAAGGTGTTTGCAAAGGAATACGGATGTATGCCGTCCGATTATAGAAACAGCGTAAAAAATTGTCCGATATAATTCGGACTTTTTTTTATTTCTAAAAAAGGGTACTCGAAATCAAAAACGATATCGTCTGGCACCAGGCTTTCTAAAAAGGTATACTCAGAAAAAAAGAAAGGGGGTACTTTATGTACATCAAACGATTTGTAAAGCATTATTACCTGATGCTTGTTCCGGCGCTTTTATGGCTTGTGTTTTTCAGCATCGTGCCAATGTTCGGTATTATCATGGCGTTTCAGGATTACAATCCGGGAAAAGGGATGCTGCATTCTCAGTTCGTGGGACTTGCAAATTTTCAGTACATGTTTGAAATGAGCGATGTAAAACAGGTGCTGGCGAATACCGTTATCATTGCGGTGGGCAAGATAATCGGAAATATCATTGTCCCGCTTGTGTTCGCGCTCCTGTTAAACGAGCTGTGCTTTCAGAAAATCAAGCGGCCGATTCAGACGATTGTGTACCTGCCGTATTTTCTGTCATGGGTTATCCTTGCAAAAGTGGTCCTGAATATTTTTGGCTATACGGGCCCGGTGAATCAGCTGATTGAACTGTTCCATGGAAGCCCGGTGAATTTTTTCGGAGAACCGGAGCTGTTCCGGCCGCTTGTCATCGGTACGGATATCTGGAAAGGATTCGGCTACAACATGGTCGTCTATCTGGCTGCGATACTGGGTGTAGACCAGAGCCTGTATGAAGCGGCCGCAATGGACGGTGCGGGAAGATTTAAGCGGATATGGCATGTGACCATGCCGGGCATCCGCACGACGGTTGCGCTTTTGGCAATTCTGTCACTTGGAAATGTCTTAAACGCCGGGTTTGACCAGATTTATAACCTGTACAATCCGCTTGTATATTCGACGGGGGATATCATCGATACGTGGGTATACCGCTCAGGTCTTGAGAACCTGCAGTTTTCGCTGGCTACCGCGGTCGGCCTGTTCAAATCCGTAATCAGCGTGATTCTGATATCA
This sequence comes from uncultured Eubacterium sp., assembly GCA_947384955.1. GTDB lineage: Bacteria > Bacillota > Clostridia > Lachnospirales > Lachnospiraceae > Eubacterium_J. The sequence goes on from CANDJC010000024.1 coordinate 37,054, forward strand.
GTCGGATACTGGCTGGCAGACAAATTTACAGGCTACAAATTGTTTTAGGAGGGATGGCATGATTGAAAACAAAAGTTTCGGATCCAGGGTTTTTGATATCGTAAACGCAGTGATTCTGGTACTGATTACAATCCTTTGCATTCTCCCAATCTGGTATGTGCTGTGCGTTTCTCTGAGCAGCAGGGAGGCTGTCAATGCGGGCCAGGTATCGCTGTGGCCGGTTGGCTTTAACCTTCTGTCATATCAAAAGATTATGGGGGAGAGCGACTTTTTCGGCTCGTTTTTCGTTTCCATTAAGCGGGTGGTGCTTGGCACGGCCGTCAGCATGGGCTGTATTATTCTGGCTGCATACCCGCTGTCGCGCACGAAAAAGCAGTTTCCGCAGAGAGATATTTTTATGTGGATTTTTGTACTCTGCATGCTCTTTAACGGAGGCATCGTGCCGTGGTACATAACAATGAAAAATTACGGCCTGATGGACAGCATCTGGGGACTGGTGCTCGGTATGGGCCTTCAGGTATTCAATGTCGTGCTTGCCGTGAACTTTTTTAAAAATCTTCCGGCAGAACTGGAGGAAGCCTGCTTTGTAGACGGCGCGGGGCCGTGGAGATGCATGATTTCTGTTTATATCCCGCTGGCAAAGCCGATGCTTGCCACGATTTCGCTCTTTACGATTGTACAATACTGGAATGAGTTTTTCCAGGGAATGGTGCTCAGTACCAGGCAGTCGAGTTATCCGCTTCAGACTTATATCCAGCAGATGGTCGTGACACTGGATTTCTCGTCCATGAATGCGGAACAGATTTCACAGGCGATGAAGCTGAATAATCTGTCGCTGGATGCGGCAAAGATATTTATTGCGATGATTCCGGTACTGATTGTGTACCCGTTTCTGCAAAAGTATTTTGTATCCGGCATTACGTTAGGGTCGGTCAAAGGTTAAAGGAGGTAACAGGATGAAAATGAAAAAAATAACTGCCCTTGCAGGAGCACTTGGCATCTGCACCATGCAGCTGACAGGCTGCGGAGGAGCGGGCGCTCAGGATGACAGGCAGAAAGAAACCGTACAGGAAGCAGAAGGGGTTGCGAAAGAAGACCTTCCGCTTTCCAGATATCCGGAAACAGTGACGGTGCACCTGGGCGGAAAGATGAATCCGAACGCAAAGCTTTCAGAAGGAAAATCGTTTGAAAATAACACATATATTGACCTTTTAAAAGAAGAATTAAACATTGACGTCCAGTATGACTGGGTGGCTTCCATGGCTGACTACGATGAAAAGATGAGCCTGTGTATCGGAAGCAATACCATTCCGGAGCTGATGAACGTCACGGCGGCACAGTACCGGGCTTTGCTGAAATACGATTTAATCCAGCCGCTGGATGCTTATTTTGACGATTATGCCTCGGATGCGTTAAAAAGCTATGTGGATTCCGGCGGTGAGGAGCTGATGAAATGCATTACGGACGAAGAAGGACGGATTATGGCGATTCCGGCTCCGAATCTGACAGCCGGGGGCATTAATGAGATGTGGATTCGCCAGGACTGGCTGGATGCGCTGGACATGGAGGCTCCGCGGACATGGGAAGAGTTAAAAGCAGTCGCGGAAGCGTTTGAAACGAAGGACCCGGACGGGAACGGGGAAGATGATACCATCGGTATTTTAGGGCCGGGCAACGCGGACCATATGAATGCGGTCGGCGGCAATCAGTTTGGGCTGGACCCGCTGTTTGGCTGTTTTCAGTCTTATCCGCAGTACTGGCTGGAAGGTGACGGCGGAAAGATTGTATACGGTTCTATTCAGCCGGAGACAAAGACAGCACTGGAAAGAATTGCAAATCTGTATGAAGAAGGGCTGATTGACCCGGAAATGCTCGTACGCAGTGACAGCAAGGAACCGCTTCTGGCAGGAAAAGCCGGCATCTTCTTCGGGCCGTGGTGGTGCGCGTATACATTTGCAGATACAATATTATCGGGTTCCGCAGACTGGCGGGCATATTTTACGCCGCTTTCCGAAGACGGCAGCTTCTATACGCATATGGCGGAGCCGACGACTCAGTATGTGGTCGCGTCCAATGAATGCAAAAACCCGGAAGCAGCGTTTAAAATCATTAACTTTCTGATTGCAAACGAGCAGAAGTGGGTAGAGGAAGGCGTGTCTTCTACAGAAATGGGGACGGCAGATTTTTATCCGCTTTATAATACTTATGATAACGCTGACGAAATTGAAACGTCTTATGAAATACTGACGAAATACCTTGCAGGAGAAACTACTATGGAAGAAGTAGACTTTTCCACGCATAAGCTGCTGAAAAATGACATGGAGGCAGTGACACAGCTGAAAAAAGAACCTTATGACGACTTCAGCCTGGAAAACTGGAACCTGGACAGCGAGCTTGCAAAAGGAAACCTTCCGAGACTGGTTGCCATTATGGTCGGGGACGCGCCGCTTGTAAACGAAACCTATGTACCGGTTTACAATGCCTACAACGGACAGACAGATACGATGGAGGCTAAATGGGCGAACCTGAAAAAGCTGGAAGAAGAGACATTTGCAAAGATTATTATGGGCAAAGCAGATATCAGCGAATTCGACGCATTTACAGAAAAGTGGCTAAGCCAGGGCGGAGAACAGATTCTGGAAGAAATCAATCAGGAACTGGGCAGATAAACAGGCAGCCGCTGTGAAAACAATAGACATGTACCGGGCAGAAAGGAGGCGGCAGTGAAGAAGGAAAAAATATGTTACGGACTGATTGGATTTGGAGGAATGGGAACATGGCACACGCAGATTTTGGAGCGTGTGCCGCAGGTGGAAATTGCGGGTATTTATGATATCCGGGAAGACCGGCGCAGACAGGCGCAGAAGCTGGGATTTGCAGTATATGAAACAGAAGAAGAGCTGCTTTGTGATTCAGCTGTGGACATCGTATTGATAGCTACCCCGAATGACAGTCACAAGCCGATTGCGATTCGCGCTATGAAAAAAGGCAGGCATGTGATTTCGGAAAAGCCTGTAACGCTGTCTTCTTCGGATTTAAACGAAATGATTCAGACAGCGCAGCAGACGGGCAGATTTCTGACGGTGCACCAAAACCGCAGATGGGACGAGGATTTTCTGACGGTCAAAAGGATTTTCGAAGAACAGCCGTTAGGACGGATATTTCGGATTGAAAGCCGCGTACACGGTTCGAGAGGGATTCCCGGGGACTGGCGCGGAACAAAGGAGCATGGCGGCGGCATGGTGCTGGACTGGGGCGTGCATCTGCTGGACCAGATTCTGTGCCTGACCGGGCAGCGGAAATTAAAAACAGTGTATGCATCTTTAACGAATGTCACAAACCAGATTGTGGACGACGGGTTTACTGCGGTTCTCAGGTTTGAAGACGGCCTGGAGGTGCTTGTGGAAACCGGCACGAATAACTTTATTTCCCTGCCAAGATGGTATGTGCTGGGAGAAAACGGCACGGCTGTCATCAGGGACTGGGAGCTGAACGGAGAAATGATTCAGGCGTCCGGGAAAGACGAATCGGATGTTATGCCGGTTAAGACGGCAGCCGGACTGACGAAAACGATGGCTCCCAGAAGAGACGATACGATTCGCAGGATGGAGCTTCCGCATGTATCCGGGGATATCGCGGATTTTCACAGGAATGCGGCGGATGTTTTGTTACACGGAGCGCAGCCGGCAGTCCGCATGGAGCAGGCCGCGCGGGTGATGCGCCTGATGGAAGCGGTATTTTGTTCGGCAAAGGAAAATCAGGCTGTGCCGTTTGAATAAAAGGCCTTGGGAGGAGAAAAGGAGTTTATATTATGAAGCAGATTAAAATCGGTACCTGCATTCCCGGTCCCGAGGCGGAGCAGTGGCTGACGCTTTTAAAGGACAAAGGGTTTGAAACGTTTTCAATTAATTTTCATATGTCGTTAGAGGGCACAAATCTGGACCGTCTGGCAGAAACGGCAGAAAAGATTCTAAAAGGAAGCGGGGCATCCGTCAGTACCATCGGATGCTACTGCAATCCTGTTCAGCACCCGGAGCAGCGCAGAATGCTCGAACAGGTAATCCGCAAAGCAGAAAAATTCGGCGCGACGCATGTAAGCACCTTTGCGGGCGCGCTGGAAGGATGCTGCGTGGAGGAAGCTTTTCCGGAATTTGGCCGGGTATTCCGGGAACTGGCGGATATGGCGCAGGAAAAGGGAATCCGTCTCGGCATTGAAAACTGCCCGATGGGCGGGACATGGGAGCGCGCTTCCTGTAATATCGGGTTTCATCCGAAAGCATGGGAGGCGATGTTTGAAGAAGTGACAAATGAAAACTTTGGCCTGGAATGGGAGCCGGCGCATCAGATTATGCAGCTGGCGGAGCCTGTTGCGCAGCTGAAAAAATGGGCCGGGAAAATCGTGCATGTACACGGCAAGGATGCGTCGGCAGACTGGGACTGCGTCAGACAAAACGGAGTGCTCGGAGCGGTTCCGTTTGCGTGTCACAGGCTGCCGGGTTTTGGAGACACGGACTGGAGACAGATTATTTCCATTCTGCATGCGCAGGGATACGAAGACGATATCTGCATCGAGGGATATCATGACCCTGTTTACTGCGGGGAATGGGAAATGACAGGCCAGCTTCATGCGCTGCGGTATTTAAAATGGTGCCGGGGAGGGGAATTTATCCCTTCGCCGTGGTGGCAGGAAAAATCGGAGGAAGGAATGTGAAAAAATTAAGGGCAGGAATCATAGGCTGCGGCGGAATTGCCAATGCGAAGCATCTCCCGGCAATGAAGAAAAGCGGATTGTATGAAATCACAGCATTCTGCGATGTGATTCTGGAAAGGGCGATAGCAACCAGGGAAGCGTTTGGAACAGAAGACGCAAAGGTATATGAGGATTACCGGGAGCTGCTTTTGGAGGAGCTGGATGCCGTGTATGTGACGACGCCGAACCGTTCTCATGCCGCGATTTCGATTGCGGCTATGGAAGCGGGAAAGCATGTCATGTGCGAAAAACCAATGGCAAAGACAAGCGCGCAGGCAGAGCAGATGCTTGAAACAGCAAAGCGGACGCAGCGGATTTTAAATATCGCATATCAGAACCGCTACCGCCCGGATGCGGCTTATCTGAAAAAGCTGTGCCAAAACGGAGAGTTCGGGGAAATTTATTTTGCCAGGGCGCATGCGCTGAGAAGGCGCGCGGTTCCGACCTGGGGCGTATTTTTAAATGAAGAAGAGCAGGGCGGCGGGCCTTTGATTGATATCGGCACCCATGCCTTAGACCTGACGCTTTGGATGATGGATGATTATGAGCCGCAGTCTGTGACAGGCGCGGTATTCCATAAGCTGTCCGGACAGAAAGACCAGGGAAATGCATTCGGGGACTGGGATACGGAACAGTTTAAGGTAGAAGATTCCGCCTTTGGCTTTATCCGCATGAAGAGCGGCGCGGTCATAGAGCTGGAGGCATCCTGGGCGCTCAATACCCTGGATGTGGATGAGGCGAAAACGACGCTGTGCGGAACGAAGGCCGGAGCAGATATGAAAGACGGCCTGCGCATTAACCGGATACATCTCAATACGCCGGTTGTCGAAAAACCGGACCTTTCAGGAGGGGGCGTCGCGTTTTTTGACGGAAATGAAAAATCAGCCGCCGACGTGGAACAGGAGCTGTTTTATCATATGGTCACGGACGGAGCCGAACAAATCGTAAAGCCGGAACAGGCGCTTGCAGTCACGCGCATTCTGGAAGCGGTGTACCGTTCTGCACAGACCGGAAAAACGGTTTATTTTGATTAAAAATGCATCCGGCAGAGATAAGAAGGGGGAGTGCAGATGAAAAAAGAGAGCTTGCAGCAGTTATTGTCGGAAATGTCTCTGCGTGAAAAAATCGGGCAGATGATACAGATTACGGGTGCATGCTTTGATGAAGAAGCAGTGCTTACAGGCGAAACAGGAAAAGAGCAGCTGCCGGAAGAAGCAGTCTGGCTGGCGGGCTCTGTCCTTGGCATGATTGGCGCGGATAAAATCCGAAAACTGCAGAAAACATATATGAAAAGGCATCCGCACCATATTCCGCTTGTGTTTATGGCGGATGTGATACACGGCTGCAGGACAATATTTCCGATTCCGCTTGCACAGGCGTGCTCTTTTCACCCGCAGCTGGTGCGTGAAGCAGCCGCGGCTGCGGCTGCGGAGGCGTCTTCAGAAGGAATCCGGGCATCCTTTTCACCGATGACAGATGTTTCGAAAGATGCAAGATGGGGAAGGATAATGGAATCGTTCGGGGAAGACCCGTATGTAAACGGCGTGATGGGAACCGCGATGCTGGAAGGCTATCAGGAAGACCGGAGCGGGAAACAGACGCAGATTGCCGGATGCCTGAAGCATTTTGCCGGTTACGGAGCGGTCAGCGCCGGGCGGGAATATAACGATGTCGAGATATCGCAGCGCACGTTTTTAGAACAGTATCTCAAACCATTCCGAATGGCTGTAAAAGCAAAGCCTGCAATGGTTATGACAGCTTTTACGGCAGCTGACCGAAAACCAGTCAGTGCAGACGGGCATCTGCTGGGGGACATACTGCGCGGCCAGCTTGGATTTGAGGGTACCGTGATTTCGGACTGGGGTTCCGTCGGACAGCTCGAAGAACAGCGGACAGCCGAAAACCAGAAAGAAGCGGCCCGTCTGGCAGTCACAGCAGGCGTGGACATTGATATGATGAGTCCGGCTTATGTGTTCTGGCTGGAAAAACTGGTGCAGGAGGGCACGGTTTCAATGGAACAGATTGATGCCTGCGCATGGAGAATCCTGGAAATGAAAAACCGCCTGGGGCTGTTTGAACATCCGTATGCAGGAATCGGAAAGAGCCGGATTCTTTCGGAAGAATCAGCGCATACCGCGTTCGAGCTTGCCTGTGAAAGCTGCGTGCTGCTGAAAAATCAGGACATCCTTCCTCTGGATAAAAACCGAAAGACACTGTGGGCAGGGCCGTATGTAAATTCGCCGGAGCTGCTGAGCAGATGGGCGATTTTCGGCAGGCATTCAGATGTGACGGTAATCCGTGACGAACTGAAAAAAAGCGGCGCGGATGCGGAATGCCTGCAGGGATGCGGCATGCTGTCAAAGGAAGAATGCAGGATGTGGCAGGTTCAGGAAACACCGGAGATTACACAGGGCGTCCGGTTAGAGGATATTTCGAAAATCGGCAGGGGTGATACGGTGGTGCTTGTGCTCGGCGAGCATGAGTCGCAGTCCGGCGAAGCAGCCAGCAGGGCATTTTTAGAGCTTCCGGTCCGGCAGATGCAGCTGTTTGAAATGGCGGCGGAGCGGACAGAGAACCTGATTACGGTTATCATCACGGGAAGGCCGCTGGATTTGCGCAGGATTACAGAAAAATCACGCGCCGTGCTTTTGGCATGGAGGCCCGGAACAATGGGGGCCAGAGCTATCGTCAGTCTTTTGTACGGCAGTAAAAATCCGTCCGGGAAGCTGGCGGCCTGCATGCCTTACTGTGTGGGGCAGGAGCCGGTAAGCTACTGGGATATGACGACGGGGCATGTGATGTCTCAGAAAGAAATCCATAACCGCTACCGGAGCCGCTATATGGATATTCCAAACGAGCCGCTGTACAGCTTCGGATACGGACTGTCCTATACACAGTTTGAAATTTCCAGCCCTTCGGCATGGAGGGAAGGAGAACGGCAGGACGGAAATGTATCCGTATGCTGCAGGGTAAAAAATACAGGCCAAAAAGCGGGAGCAGAAGTCGTCCAGTGCTATGTCCGCACGCTCTGCGCGAGGATTGTGCGCCCGGCAAAAGAGCTTATCCGCTTTGAAAAAGTATTTCTGGAACCGGGCGGGGAAACCGAAGTGAGATTCTCCATTAGTCTGGAGGAATTTATGTACTATGATGAAAACATGCAGCTGACGAATCAGAATACGCCGTTTGAGATACTGGTCGGAAACAGCAGCGCATGTGTGCAGCCGGCGGGCAGACTGATATTCTGATGCGCAGGTGCGGCTGTGTTAAAAAGTCTGTATCCGCAGACGGGCTGGAAAGATGACGGCTGCGGGCAGACTGATATTCTGATGCTCAGCTGCGGAAGTGTTAAAAAGGCTGTATTCGCAGACAGGCTGGAAGGATGAAAGCTGCGGATGCGGCAGACAGGATGCGGTCACAGATATTCACAGGAATCAAAGAATGTTCCCTGAATGTCTGTGATATCATCTATCGGTATTTCAAGCCCGTCTTGCAGGATGATAATCCGTCTGCGGGAGTCGGCTTTTTTAATGCATCCGGTGATGTTTTTATAAATACCGCCGCTTTTTTCAGCATCCGGCTCAAACCGGGTAATCTGTACAGACAGCTCGTCTGCTGCCCGTTCCAGTACGTACTGCAGCTTTCCGTTTAAAATGCTTTTGGCATTTTCGTCAAGTTCTTTTCTTTCTGATACGATGCGCTCCGCTTTTTTTACAGCCTCTCGGTGCCCGCTCAGGGCAGCAAAGGGCGAGAACTGAGCCGCCCGCTCCGATAACGGCATATGCGGGTGCGAAACGGAAACGTGGTGCGGGAGGTTTAAGATATCGTCATAACAGTTTTTTGTATATCGGTCAGTCTTCAAGTGTCTGGCTCCTTTTTTATGCATTGTGTCCGCCAATCTGCTGGTTGCGTCTGGAGGATGTAGCTGCGGATTCTAAGTTCATTCCTTTCAATACGGCGTTTTTCCCAAATTTCTTTTTGATATCCAAAACGGCTTTCTGGACTTTTTTCTCACGCTCTGAGGCCTCCTGCTGCGCCTGTTTTGCTTTTTCCAATGCCGCATAGTCAGTAAACAGGTCAAGCTGCTGATAGTCTGTGCAGGCAGCGGCGGCTTCGGTTTCGCTGACGGCATGGCAGGCGGCCAGCGATACTCTGCGAATCAGAAGGTTTTTGTCTGCAATGCGTTCATAAAGCGCAGCGGCTGCGTCCATCAGCTGCCTGGACGATGAGGTAACATGCCCGAGATTCTGCGAGCCGTGGGCGTGCTTTGGAACTGAGCGCCCGTAATGGTCTGTTGTCACGGGCCCGCGGTAAAGTTTTCTTATTTCCGGGTCTGACAGATTGTCCGTATCATAACCAATGGTCAGTACAAGCTGGTCCGCTGCAAGATTTTTGTCTAAAAGGTCAAGGGCGAGCTGGTCTGCCATTTCGAGTACAATCAGCCGGCCTTCTAAAAACCGGTACGGCCGCGGCAGCACCTGGCCGGAACTTAAGCTGTTAGTCTGCGGACGGTATGCCTTGATATGTGCCATGGTGCAGGGCTCCCATCCCCAGGCATGGTCAATCAGCAGCTCCGCATTGACGCCAAACAGCTGATAGAGCAGGTCCTCATTATAAAAATCCGAAGGCTTCCCAATGGAGCATCTGGCGATATCACCCATGGTATACAGTCCGTTTTCTTCCAGTTTTTTTGCATAACCCCTTCCGACGCGCCAGAAGTCTGTAAGCGGACGGTGGTTCCAAAGCAGCCTGCGGTAGGACATTTCATTAAGCTGCGCAATCCGCACGCCGTCTTCATCGGCAGGGATGTGCTTGGCTCCGATGTCCATGGCGATTTTGCACAGATACAGGTTCGTGCCGATGCCTGCAGCAGCCGTGATACCGGTATTTTGCAGGACTTCCAGTATCAGCTTCTTTGCAAGGTCATACGCGCAAAGGCGGTAAGTGTTTAAATAATGCGAGGCATCAATAAATACTTCGTCTATCGAATAAACATGGATGTCTTCGGGCGCGATGTATTTCAGGTAAAGCTGATAAATCCGGGTGCTGTATTCCAGGTAACAGGACATGCGCGGCGGCGCTGTAATATAAGAAACGGCAAGCGAGGGCTGCTGCTTTAGCTCTGTATCCAGGAAAGATTCGCCTGTGAAAACATGTCCGGGGGCCTGGCTAAGACGTGCGGCATTGACTTCTTTGATTTTCTGCGATACTTCAAACAGCCGCGGGCGGCCGGGGATGCCGTAGGATTTTAGGGATGGCGAAACGGCAAGGCATATTGTTTTTTCTGTGCGGCTGGCATCGGCGACGACAAGATTGGCGGTCAGCGGGTTTAGGCCGCGTTCGGTGCATTCGACAGAGGCGTAGAAGGATTTTAGGTCTATTGCGATGAAGGTGGATGCTGGATTCATGTTAGTTCTCCTGGAGGGGTGAGGATGTTTGTATTATATCAGAATGTATGTTCGAATGCAAGGGGTTTTGAAGGAAAAATTTTTTCTGTGGGGAGGGGGGACGGGGGATGGCTGCACGGACGCCGGGAGAGGGGATTTGTCCGGTCTTCCTGCGGCGGCTCCAGAATGTTAAGAATCCCTAAGCATTCTGCATTT